>CAZOEV010000210.1:0-5404 GCA_964578915.1 uncultured Lentimicrobiaceae bacterium | reverse complement strand
TTCATCATTTGCCCACACATAGGGCACATCCCTTTGTTCATCATGCCTTGCATCATGCCACCTTGCATCATGTCGCTTTTTTGCATCATCATGCCTTGTTTTTGATCCTTTTGTTCGCTTTGTCCCTGGTGCATCTGGGCACTTACCGAAAATGCTGCCAGAAAGAATACGCTTAAAAAAATAGTTACTGTCTTTTTCATGATCTTTTCAATTTTAAATTTATACATTTTACAAATTAACTAATATAATATCAGGGACTTGTTACATATTCCCAGATATGATTTACATAATTTTATGTTTTCGTTTTAATCTTTATTGTTTTCGAACCTAAACAAGTTAATGCAATTGTGAATGTTAGTGAAAAAAACATACCAGAAACCCCCACAAATATTGAAAACCTCTATCCTTTTGAACTATCAGGCAAATAACATATAGCACTAATTATATGAAAGACTATTAAAGTGTGGAAAAGGCTATACACTTGTGAGGAATGCCTTTTACAGTATGCTTATAATATTTTCAGGCCTCGGTTCATTTCCTCGGTTCTTTTGAGTCGCTAACTTTAAAGTTTTCAAATAGTCAACAAGATTATTTTTATCAACTGCTGATAATCTGGCTTCGCGATGAATAAAGGTATAGGAAGCCAAGGGCATTTCACCGTCTTCAACCTGGCTTATCATCGCGGTTAACTTACTTTTTTGTTTTCGGCCTGAGTAGGTGCCAAATTCACTAAAGTTAAGCTCCTCCTTTCCTTTGTTGATATGGTTTTCAAGTAACATACCAACCGGTTGAACCCAGCTATACCAGGGATAATTGGTGTTGTTGCTATGACAATTGTAGCAGGAAGTATAAAGTATTTGTCCCAGCTGTTCGGAAACCTTGTACGTTTTTACAAAGTCAGTTGATGGCACCTCTGTGCTTTGATTGGATCTGGAGGGTATAAACTGAATACCCACCAGAACAATCAATAGTACAAAACCTATAGGTTTCAATAGTTTCATTCCACGGTAATTTCTTGCTGTACGCTACCGCATTTCATCATTTTACTCCCGTAGAATGGATTTTTTATCTCACGGGATGCGCTTAACCATACCCCGCCTTCGTTCTTGTTGTACATCGGGCAAAAAGTCTGATACAATGTTCTGTCGGAACCGATGATGATTACCAGGTCATTAATATCCGTGCTTAAAATTTCAAAGTGTTCTCTTTGATGGTCGATGTTCCCGCTGTTTTCGAAAATATGCTCAGCATGTTCCGAGGCATCTTCTATAATTTCAGCCAGTTCTTTTTGTTGAGATTTTGGATGAGCCGAAATATCAAATTTTGCGAAAGCATCAAACAAGGTTTTTCCCGAGCTTGAAGCCTTATTGCTGTTATCGGCCACTAGTGCATCTTTTAAAGCCAGGTAATTGTCGATAATAGCAGTTGCGGATTTGGAACGTTCAACCTTAACAGAAGGCTGAACCATGGATTTATTTGCCATTTTCGAATCCATATTGGTTTGTCCTTCTGTAGCGTGTCCCATTTTCGAATGGTCGTGTTGTGCACTTGCTCCCCAGCTTACTAAAGCCAAACTGAGCATAATCATTATTTTTTTCATTGTATTTACATTTTAAAAGTTAAAATTATAAAGTACCTGTATTTAGCTAGGTATAGCTTCTGCTTTGAAGGTATTTAACTGTTTCGCTTGCTAGCAACATCCGTGGTGGTGTCCTCCCTGCTTTACATCTTCTAATGATACCATTTTCATGTTGCACACCGGGCAATTGCCGGGATCATCATAAAGTTTATCTCCGTCGCATTCCATCGGGCATTGATACCCCTGGTCATGCTGTGAATTATTTTTATGATGGTGGTTATGTACTGGTTTGTGGTGTGGTGAACCATCTCTTAATGATTGGGATTTAGTCCCGAAATTTCCGAATATGTTTTTTAGTATTTTCATTGTACTTTATTTAATAAGTTATTGTTCAGCAAATATATTAGGTGCATGTGATGTGGCTGTTACATAATTGCCGAAAAGATTTATACAATTTCAGGTATCATAACAATTCCGATAATTTTCGTTTTTTTGAATACAGATAATAGCGATCCGCAACCCACTTTTCCGACACATAATCGGGCAAATCCACCGCGGCAGATTGTATTTCTGCATTACTGAATTTTTTGGCATCGTCCATGATACGATAGCTAAAAACCGTAAATACCCTGGTGAGATTTTAAATGGCCAGAATACCTTTTTCATCCGTTCTTACTTTGTAAACCTCATCCACAGGTGAGATGATGATCATACCGTCACCCCGATAACCCGTCTTGCCGTTTTCACGGATAATTTTAACAACAGGATCAACGTGTTTTTTGTCAACCAGGATTTCCAGTTTTATCACTCTGTAAGCATCGGCAAACGGGTATTTTTCGCTGATGTGGTCTTTTTCATGATCAGAATACTGGCCGGTGCCTTCACCTTCCGTAAAGGTCATACAGCAATAACCTTCCTTTTGTAGTGCATTGAATACTTCTTCGATTTTTCGGTATCTTATGTATGCTTTAATTAGTTTCATGATTATAATTTTGAAGTTAGTAATACATTTATTGATCGTGCCAGCTTTTATAATTCATTACAATGCTTCTTCAATTGTTCCACAGGCCGGCATTTTTGAACCCATGTATGGATTTTGTATCATTTTACTGTCGCTTATCCAGTAGGCTCCTTTATTATTGAATGCCATTGGGCAATACACGGCGTACAGATCACCCTCTTTCAACCCGAAACTTTTAATGGTGCAATACATAATTTCGGAAATATGACTAAAATAGGAACGTTTGTTTTCTATTCCTTTAATGTGTTTCATCTCTTTTAACTTAGCTTCGTATAAAATCTGATGATTTTGCCATGTTGCAAGTCCTTCACCTAAAAGTTTTTCTTCCGAAACCTCTTTTAACTTTCCGGCCATTATTGTAATTGCCTCATCAGTTTTTGTTTCGTTGTCGTTTACCAGGGCATCTTTAATTTGCAGATATGCATTAATAACTTCTTCGAATTCATTCGTGCTGGCTTCGTTGATATTTGCTTTCGTTTCGAGAATGGCAATGTTTGTATGTGCAAAGTTTTCGGCCAGGCCTTTATGCCCGACGTGCATAACTGTTTCGGCTTTTTCAGAATGTTCGTTCGCCATTTGTTCTGATACTATATTCGTCGAACTATTATGGTCAGCTGCTTTTTTTTGTTCTCCACTGTTACACGCAGTAAAGGCCACTATAACAGAGAGTGTTGCCAATTGAAAAATCCATTTTATTGTTTTCATGATTATTTCTTTAAATGTTTATTGTTAATAATAAATTTCTTTAATGCGAGCACTGCTTTTGCCCCTTCACCCGAAGCAATTATTATCCGTTTTCCAAAAACATTTGTAACATCTCCTGCGGCAAATATTCCGGGGTAACTGGTGGAGCAATCCTGATTAATTAGAATTTCTCCCTTATCATTTAAATCCACCAGTTTTGTCACCAATGAAGTATCAGGTTTTAAGCCAATAGCAATTTGCACCCCAGAAACCGGGAGCAACTTAGATACTCTTCCTCCCTTTTTTCGAATGGAAACGCCAGAAAGAACTTTGTCTCCTATAAATTTCTCAATTTTATATTCCTCAAAAATCTCAACAGTCTTTATCTTTTTAATCCTCTCAATAATAGTTGCATCTCCGGTTAAAACGGTATCGGATATTAGATATATCTTATTAGAAATTTCGTGTAGATCTTCGACCAATTGCAAGGCTGAATTTCCGCCTCCAATAATAGCTATTTCGTTATCTTGCAAATAAGAAACATCTTGAATGCTACCATAGAAAATACCTTTTCTTTGAAATTCAGATTCTCCGGGGATATTTAATTTCCTACGTCTCATACCGGTTGCCAGTAAAATTGTTTTTGCTTTAATTTTTTTAGAATCGGCAATGGTTACAACAAAGTTTTTATCATCCGCTTGTTCTACTATTTCTACTTCACTTAGTAAATGGTCGATAAAATGAGAATTTACCAGCTGGTAGTGGAATTTTTCAATTAACTCGGGACCGGTGATAAAATCGAATCCCATGTAATTTTCTATTTTGGTGCTATCAATTGCCTGTCCACCCAGTTCTTTTGAAATTAAAAAAGCATGTAACTTTAAAATAGATGCATAAACACCCGCCGTTAATCCGGCTGGCCCTCCACCAATAATTATTAAATCATAGATTTCCAATTTTTCGTCCACCCGATTTAACCTCTTTTGCTCAAACTTTTTTTTACATCCTTCAGAACAAAAAAAGTAGTCTGTATTTTTTAACTTTAATACAATTGAATTCTCCTTTTCGATCACCATATTGCATATCGGGTCAATAATATATTTTTCTTCAGATTTCATTTTCATTAATATTTAAACCTTATTTTTTCAATACTTATTTAATTAGTAGGAACACACATAAACATTATGAATGTTTTTCCTTCAATGTGGAGATATTATAAAATGCTGCAATGCAAGCTCCAATTAGCCAACCCAAGATGAATGTTTCCGCTATTCCAATTAAAGCTTCCCACCAGGCAATATTCATCCTAATAATTGAACCCACATCCAGACCATGTAAAATGCTGTTGAAAAACTGAATGGTTCCATCGCGACCAACAGTTATCATTACAATAACGCAACCCAAATACAGCAATGCACTGGTAATTCCAAATGCAAATCCTAATCGCTTAATTTTAATTTTATTCATGTTGCCAGCGTTGAACTTCGGTAAGTAAATCCTATAAGTTTAGTATTTCGTTTTTAACGTTTTCAAGCAATCGTTGTGTTATTCAGGCTGTTTCTTGTTGACCCTGTTTACAACACGTCTTCCATTTAGATATATCACTGATTAAGCACCGATTGTTCCTTGCAATCCACCAGTTCCTTCACTTTACAGTGGGCGCAAGCAGCACCATCTTCAGTAGGGGTTTCATCAAGGCCGCATGACTGCCCGGCCACGGGTGCGTTTTTATCAAAAAACATTTTCAAACCCATGGCTGCCATAAAAAATCCGGTGATGATCAGTGATATTATTATCAAATATAGCCACATCATGTTATTATAATTTAAGAGGTTAGTTCAATTTTGCTTATTTTCCGCAACAATCCGGGGGATGCCCCCCAAATGCTTTTTTGTTGTCCTGACCAAGTTTTGCGATAAACTTATGGAAGATACCCGGTTTATCGTTTTGATGTTTAAAAGGAAAACCAGCCTTTCCCAGGGCATCTTGAATCATTTCAGTGGAAAGCAAATGCTGATAGTATTCAATCTTTACCAAATCGGGTTCAACTTTTAAAGATGTTATACCGTTCAGCCCCGTCAGTTCGAACAATGTTTTCTGGATATGTTCCTGATTCAGCG
>CAZOEV010000209.1:0-5408 GCA_964578915.1 uncultured Lentimicrobiaceae bacterium | reverse complement strand
AACCATTTTAACGGTAGCTAAATTGGTGGATGTTTCTACCACGCCTT
Source organism: uncultured Lentimicrobiaceae bacterium (assembly GCA_964578915.1). Classification (GTDB taxonomy): domain Bacteria; phylum Bacteroidota; class Bacteroidia; order Bacteroidales; family F082; genus UBA5536. The sequence continues at coordinate 5,361 of CAZOEV010000209.1, read as the reverse complement.
CCATATCTTCCGACATTTTAATCACACCATTTGGGCATTTCGCAACGGCTTCAAACAATTGACCCTGTGATTTGATATCTACAACATTTTGTGGCATATCGGCAGCTTCTGCATTTACCGCAACACCACCATCTGCTTCTGAAAACTCATCTTTTACAATGGCTTCAAACTCCCCTACAAATTGCTCAAACTTCTCTGCATTATTAGCAGGAACAACAACTGTAGCAAAGGATTCACGTGGAATTGCATTGCGTAGGCTTCCTCCATCAAATTCGACTAAACGCAATTTGAATTTATCGGCTGCAATCAACATCAGCGTATTGATAATTTTATTGGCATTACCACGTCCCAAATGAATATCAAGGCCTGAGTGACCACCTTTAAGTCCTTTTACAACTAGACGATAAGCCTTTGAGTCAGCTGGAACAGCTTCTGATTTATAAGCAAACTCGCCAGTAGAATCAACCCCTCCGGCACAGCCGATATATAACTCGCCTTCATCCTCTGAGTCCATATTCAGGAGGATATCGCCTTTTAGAATGCCAGGTTTCAGTTCATTGGCGCCAGTCATTCCGGTTTCTTCATCGATAGTAAATAATGCCTCAATTGGGCCATGCACTAGGCTTGTATCTTCCAGCACTGTCATGGCAGCCGCAGCACCAATTCCGTTGTCAGCGCCCAAAGTAGTTCCTTTGGCTTTTACCCAGCCATCTTCAATATAAGTTTCGATAGGATCTTTTTCAAAATCGTGATCTGTTCCAGAATTTTTCTGGGGAACCATATCCAGATGTGCCTGAAGCACAATACCTTTGCGATCTTCCATTCCTGGCGTGGCAGGCTTACGGGCTATCACATTTCCTACTTCATCAACGATGGTTTCTAATCCCAAGTTCTCACAAAATTCTTTTGTGAAAGCAATAATTTTCTCTTCTTTTTTAGAAGGTCTGGGAATCTGTGTCAGGCTATAAAAATTTTTCCATATCCCTTTGGGTTCCAGTTCCTGAATTGTGCTCATAAGTTATTATTTTAGGTTAAAATTCGTTTTGAAGCCATAAAAGTACAAAATTTTGTCGGCAAATATCGAAATATAAACCAAAGCGCTTCAATTTTGAGAATTGTTAACGTTTTGCAAATTTTTCATTTTGTGGCCTGATTCCATATCATTAATGAATAGGCAAACCCATCAAGCTCATACTATTTCAAATGAAATTATTCTAACGGCCTGCAAACTCAATAGATTCGGATGTTTTGTCGATGTTTTGCTTAGCCTTTGACCAAAAGCCTGTTTGAAATAAATTTCTTAACTTTACGAATCAAAAATATTTACTTTATGGGAAAAATAGCCAAAAAGCCACTGCCAATGAACCTCAACCTGAATGTTCGTGGCCTTTCACAATCATCAACGCTGGCCATCAATGAGAAAAGTCAGCAACTTATAAAAGCCGGGCGCAAAGTGTATAAGTTTGGACTTGGCCAATCGCCTTTTCCAGTGCCCGAGCCAGTAGTTGAAGCGCTTAGACAGCATGCGCATGAAAAAGATTATCTGCCTGTGCGTGGACTTTTACCATTGCGCGAGGCCATTGCAGAATTCAACAAACGAACACAATTTATAGAAAGTTCAGCTGAAGACATTTTGATTGGGCCAGGCTCAAAGGAGTTGATCTTTATTTTACAACTTGTATATTATGGTGATTTATTGATTCCAACACCCTCCTGGGTTTCCTATTTTCCGCAGGCGCGCATAGTAGGGCGTCATGTGCAATGGATTCCGACCCGCGCCGAAGATGGCTATCGCTTAACTCCCGAAAAACTAGATATGATTTGCCGTTCTGATCCCAATAGGCCGCGCGTTGTCATATTAAACTACCCTAGCAATCCAACGGGCTGCACCTACCCTATCGAAAAACTGAAAGAGTTGGCTCATGTGGCGCGAAAATATCAAATTGTGGTGGTTTCTGATGAAATCTACGGCATGATACACCATCAAGGACAGCATGTTTCAATGGCGCGTTTTTATCCCGAAGGCACCATTATCAGCAGCGGACTGAGTAAATGGTGCGGCGCTGGAGGCTGGCGATTGGGTACTTTTTCATTTCCACCAGAGCTATATTGGTTGCGCGAAGCCATGGCTACGGTAGCCAGCGAAACCTATACATCAACTTCGGCGCCTATTCAATATGCCGCCATCACCGCATTTAAAGGCGGAGAATATATAGATAAATACTTGCACGATTCACGCAGGATTTTAAGGTATTTGGCAAAAATTATCAGGCAAAAATTACATACTGCTCATATTGAAGTACCCGCAGTGAATGGTGCTTTTTATCTGTTTCCAGATTTCAGTTATTACAAAGATAAACTGCTGGCACGAAATATTGTCACTTCAGCTGAGTTGTGCGATGCACTGCTGGACGAAACTGGTGTGGCGATGCTACCCGGAATAGATTTCGGCCATCAGCCGGATGAGCTTGTGGCGCGCATGGCTTACGTAGATTTTGATGGAAGACTAGTGCTTGAACAGCTAAAAAACTATGACGATAAAAAACTTCATGAAGATTTTATCGAAAAGTTTTGCCCTTCAATTTGGAATGGTGTAAAAGCCATGACAGACTGGTTTGAGGCCTTGTAAAGCAAAGCGAAAGCAATCGCCAAAAGCAAAAAAGCCGGAAACTATTTTATATCAGTTTCCGGCTTTGATTTTATACAATAGGATAAGCTCTAATCTATCACTACTTTTAGCTTGGCTTCCAATACTTTAAGATCATTTTTTGCACGGGCAATTTTCTTTTCATACTCAGCTTTCATAATTTCGGCCTGTTTGCTTTGAGCAAAGAAACCAATATTATTTTCCCACAAATTGATTTCCTCACGCAGCTTGGCGACTTTGCCGGTTAGCGTATTACGCTCTCTTCTGATTCTGTCTCTGGAGTCGGGATCTTCCTTCATGTTTTCAACCATACCGCGGTATTCCGTGGCAGAAAGCTCTGATTCTGAGATTTTCATTTTATCAAATAACGAATCAATGGCTTTGCGGTATTGCAAATGCAGCTGATCTTTAACTTTGATGGGCACAAAACCAATTTCCATCCAATCACGCTGGAAGGCCTTGGCTGCATCCAAATTTTCTGAGCGACTTTTTTTCACTTCAAAAGCTTCAATCTGTTCCAGCAAAGATTTTTTCTTTTGCAGATTTTCCTCTTCATTGGCTTTTAAACTCGTAAAATGTTCGGATTTACGACTAAAGAAACTGTCGCAGGCTGCCCTGAAACGCTTCCAGATTTTATCAGAATGACGGCGTGGCACTGGTCCAATTTTTTTCCATTCTTGTTGCAATCTTTTCAGCTGATCGGTGGTTTTGCGCCAATCAGTAGAATCTTTTAACGATTCTGCTTCCACGCACAAATCCAATTTGCGGTTGTAATTATCCAACTGCTGTTCCTTAATCACGCTAAAAAAGGCCTTTTTAACATCAAAGAAACTATCCATTGCAGCTTTAAAGCGATTCCAAATTTCGTCATTCAACTTCTTGGGAGCTTGCCCGATAGATTTCCAGACTTTGAATAATTCAGTAACGTCATTAGACTTTTTCTGCCAGGATGAAACGCTGTTCAAATTGTCAGTACTAATCTCTTCAGCTTTTTCACAAAGTGCTACTTTGGCCTCATAATTAGTCATTTGCTCTTCCTGAATCTGAGCATAATGCTCGCGACGTAGCACATTAATTTTATCTGTTGCTACTTTAAAACGGTCCCAAATTTCATCCTTTTTATCTTGTGGAACAGGACCAATTTCTTTCCACTCATCGTGATATTTTTGAAGTAACTTGAAAGATTTAGTGATGGACTTTTCAAGCAAAAGCTCCTCGGCCTTCTCGCAGAGTTCAATTTTCAATTCAAGGTTTTTCTTGAGATCGAGATCGCGCAGTTCACGATTAATTTTAACCTTATCAAAGAATTTTTCTACTAAAAAATGGTAGTTATTCCACAAATTATTTACCTCACCAGCAGGCACTTGACCGATTGCTTTCCATTTGTCCTGCAACACCTTAAACTCATCATAAGTTTTTTTCAGTGTTTCTTCAGAAGCAATAAGCACTTTGAGCTCCTCGAGGATAGTATTTTTTAATTGCAGGTTTTCCTGTTTTTGTTTTTCCAAGAGTTCATTGAAATGGGCTTTACTTTCTTTGTATTTCCCAAATGCTGCTTTAAAGCGGGTTTCCAACGGATCATCAACATGTGTATAGGACTCTTTATCGCCTCCATCTGCAATAAACTGCTCCATTTCATGCTCAATATCTTCTTTATTCAACTTCAGGAAAAACACTTTGATTGCGGAAACCTTCTCTTTGATCTTGGAAATATCAACTTCCTGCACAGTTTCTTCCAGCATTTCAACCAATTGCAATTTGTTGAGCGTGGAAAAATCATGCGTTAGATCGTCATCGTCGTCCTCATCATCATCTATGTTTTGATCTGGAGCAATGAGCTGTTGAATTTCCGTAACCTCTTTGGGTTTGATTATATCAGCAGTCGGTTTTGCAGGTTTTTTTACTTCTTTGCTCTGTTCACTGACGGCTTTATCGTCTGTTGGAAGCTGATTCGTAGCAATTCCATTTTTGATACTAAGCTTTTCATCCGCTGTCAATTGATGGCTGACAGTCGTGTGATTTTCATTCACATTTTCTTCAGCTGTTTGGGATGTTTCATCAGCTGGAAGCTGGTTTGAAGCTATTCCATTTCTAACGTTAAGTGTTTCAGCATCTGTCATTTGACGGCTGTTAGTAGTTTGACTTTCATTTACATTTCCTACAGCTGATTTGGCTGCCTGCGTTCCGGTCTCGCTCTTTTGAGTGGCGTCGGATGTGTGAAGTTGATCTTTGTTGTCCATTATACATTTATTGTTTGCACGATAAGAAGCCACGACTGACGCAGCTTCCATTTAGAAGTTATCTCAAAAACAAGGTTGCAAAAATAGTAATTATTTAACAACATTTGCCATTAGCCAGATAAAGGGAGAGAAGAATTTTAAAAAACTAACCTATTCATTGTGAATAAATAACAAACCGCAAATTTGTTACTGTTTCAAATTTTTGGAATCTTCCTTTTTATCAGTATCAGGCACATAATCCAAGTCATTTTGTTTGGAGTCGGGCGCCATCTTTATGCCAAGCAACATGGATACACCGGCTAGCACATGCGTGGAAATTGGCGCTGTGGCAATTACGAAAGCTACCAAAAGTAATCCTCCTAAAAAAACCCTCCACCCTGGATAAGCGACCGTTACGGCCAAAATAAAGAAAATCGTTGCCAGCGATGAGGCTTTAGTAATGGCGTGCATCCGCATATACACATCGGGCAGGCG
>CAZOEV010000208.1:0-5417 GCA_964578915.1 uncultured Lentimicrobiaceae bacterium | reverse complement strand
CAGCATCTATAAATTAATCAGTAGTGATTATTGCTTTGCAAAGCGGCTTACTGCCTGCGTTCCATCAGCAAAATTAAAATATACGATATACATTCCTTGGTTGAGGTCGGCTACGTTTACTGAGCTGATACCGGCTGCTGCTTCTTGCTGCATTACCGTTTTTCCGCTCAGGTCGATCACCTGCACATCGGCTTGTGCTGCCAAAGTGAAATTAAGCTGGTCTACTACAGGATTTGGATATACCTGAACGTCAAGCATTTTGTTTTCGCTAACGCCAACTGAACCTTCACCGATAACGCGCACATAGTCAACTTCCCAAGTGGATGCACCAGCTGTGGTTGAAGTGTATTTAAAAGCAACATATAAAGTTGGTGAAGCATAAGACAGGATGTCCAAAGCACCTGATTCGGCCCATTCGTAACCACCGGCAGACCAGTCAAACTCATTGGTGAGGTCAGTCCAGGTGAAGTCGTTTGGATTTCCGGTTCCGTCATAGTCATTAGAAACCATCAACTGCAGCGGGTTACCATCAAAGTTGTATGCTGTTCTGAAATTCAGGTTAGCTTTATCAAGATTGGTAAAATCCAAAGCTGGGCTAATCAGCCAGTCTTCGTTATCCTGCGCACTACCTGAAAAACCAGACATTCTGGCAAATTGATCATCACCAAAAGTGCTGTGTGACCATTCCTGATCTCCTACAACACTAAAAGTTGACATTACGCCAAGGCTGCTATCGAAAGGCTCGTTGAGCAATACGATAATATCACTGGTTTCAACAGTAACTTCTGGGTATCCAGCGGTATTTTTATAGTCGATATTCTCGCCTAGATTGGTATATGGGAAAATAGCGAAATGATAGGTTGTGGAAGCCTCAAGGTTGGAGAAGAAATGTGTGGCCTGTCCGAAAGGAACATTCCAAGCAACATAGCCCAATGAGATATCTGTATTGTTCGCAACTGGTGTGCCGTCAACAGGCAAATCGAAGTTTGCATCTCTGGTAACAATAGTTTCGCCAATGATAAGATAGGCATCAGGAAGCTGGGCTCCGGTAGCGTCTGTCCAGTTAAGGCGTACGCCAACATCTTCTGCTTCTGCAACAAAAGCTGTAGGATAATTTGTAGGTTCGGGTTTGATGATCAGGTCGCCACTAATGGAGAAATCATCATAATAAACGGCGCCACCAAAAGCACCATCTTGTTTGTAAACACGCACTTCAAAACGAAATTTTGCAGCTCCGGCAGGTGCTGTCAGCACTTGTGAATATTCCATCCAAGCATCTTGGTCTTCGCTATAGGTGCCAGGACGCAACACATCTTCGTTATCATTCAGATAGTTACTTTCTGCATCCATCCAATAAGCCCAAATACGTGTGCGGGCCATGGCGTCATTGTCATAATAAAAATACGAAATGGTGTAAGTTGTTCCGGCTACAATACCTTCTACATCTTGCGAAAAATCGGTTGTTCCATCGTTAGAAGTATGTTTGGCTGCAAAGCTACCACCATGAACTATGGTGCTTTCTTTGCTAATACTTTCAACTTTGGTCCAGCCGGCAGGTTCGGTGTCGGATGTCCAAGTTTCAAGGTCGCCGTTTACGACCAGATTCTGAGCTTGTGCAACCGAGAAAAAGGCTACTAAACTCAATGCTAAAAGGGTAAAGATAATTTTTTTCATAATACTGATTTTTGTTTAAAATATGCTTTTAATGAATAGGCAAAGTTAATATTAATTCAGAAAGTAAAACAATTGATTAACGAAAAAGGGTTGGCTCTTTTGGAACCAACCCTTTAACTATATGATAGGTTTTACGAATTATTTTTTATCGTCCACCTCTTCGAAGTCCACATCGGTTACTTCGTCGTCGTTACCGCCCTGCTGACTTTCGCCACCTGGCTGTCCGGCATCTTGTTGTGCATCGCCTTGCGCTTGTGTATTTTTATACATCTCTTCGCTGGCCGACTGCCAAATACCGTTGAGTTTTTCCATAGCTGCGTCAATAGCGGATGTTTCCTGGCTTTTGTGTGCTGCTTTCAACTCTTCGAGTGCGCCTTCAATTTCTGCTTTTTTCTCGGCAGGAACTTTCTCGCCATATTCTTTGAGCTGCTTTTCCGTTTGGAAAATCAAGGCATCAGCGCCATTGAGTTTATCCACCTTTTCGCGTTCTTTTTTGTCCGTATCAGCATTGGCAGAAGCTTCGTCCTTCATCTTCTGGATTTCGCTGTCGGTAAGTCCGGATGAAGCCTCGATGCGGATGCTCTGCGATTTTCCGGTGGCTTTGTCTTTAGCCGAAACGTGCAGAATACCGTTTGAGTCGATATCGAAGGTAACTTCAACCTGTGGCGTGCCACGTGGTGCTGGCGGAATACCGTCGAGGTGGAAACGTCCAATACTCTTGTTCTGACTGGCCATCGGGCGCTCGCCCTGCAGGATATGAATCTCTACAGAAGGCTGATTGTCTGATGCAGTAGAAAAAGTCTCCGATTTTTTTGTCGGAATAGTTGTGTTCGACTCGATCAGCTTGGTCATTACGCTACCCAATGTTTCGATTCCGAGTGAAAGTGGCGTAACATCCAACAGGAGCACGTCTTTTACTTCACCGGTAAGCACACCACCCTGAATAGCAGCACCTACGGCAACTACTTCGTCAGGATTTACTCCTTTGGAGGGCTCTTTTCCAAAAAATTCTTTCACGATTTCTTGAATGGCAGGCATACGTGTTGATCCACCAACCAAAATTACTTCGTCAACATCAGCAGCTGTCATGCCAGCGTCTTTGAGTGCTTTGCGGCAAGGCTCAATAGTAGCGCGGATTAGCGAGTCAGTAAGTTGTTCAAATTTTGAACGGGTAAGCTTACGGACAAGGTGCTTTGGCACACCGTCAACTGGCATAATATAAGGCAAGTTGATTTCTGTTTCGGTAGAACTCGACAGCTCAATCTTGGCTTTTTCAGCAGCTTCTTTCAAGCGCTGCAAGGCCATTGGATCTTTACGTAGGTCTAGTCCTTCGTCTTTCTTAAATTCGTCAGCCAACCACTGAATTACGGCATCATCAAAATCATCACCACCAAGGTGTGTATCTCCGTTGGTAGATTTAACTTCAAAAACACCATCACCGAGTTCAAGGATTGAGATATCAAAAGTACCTCCACCTAAGTCAAAAACGGCAACTTTAATGTCGTTTTTCTTTTTGTCTAAGCCATAAGTAAGCGCTGCGGCAGTAGGCTCGTTGATGATACGTTTTACGGTAAGTCCTGCAATTTCGCCGGCTTCTTTGGTAGCCTGACGCTGCGAATCGCTAAAGTAAGCAGGAACTGTAATTACTGCTTCTGTAACGGTTTGTCCGAGATAGTCTTCAGCAGTTTTTTTCATTTTCTGCAACACCATAGCCGAAATTTCTTGTGGTGTGTACATGCGGTCGTCAATCTGCACGCGAGGCGTATTGTTTTGACCTTTAACTACTTTGTATGGAACACGTCCAACTTCTTTGGAAACGCGATCAAAAGTTTCGCCCATAAAACGCTTGATAGAAGATATCGTTTTAGTAGGGTTTGTAATGGCCTGACGTTTGGCTGGATCACCAACCTTACGTTCTCCATTTTCTGTAAAAGCAACAATAGAAGGCGTTGTTCTGCGGCCTTCGCTGTTTGGAATTACAACCGGCTCATTGCCTTCCATTACGGCAACGCAAGAGTTAGTCGTTCCAAGGTCAATTCCTATTATTTTTCCCATTTTTTTTCTCCTTTTATTATTAGGTCTGTTATTCAATTGTTATTACGCAACATGTTTTCAATGATTATGCCAAAGCAGACTTAAGCTATAGCAAGTCGCTTTTTAGCAGCAAAAGCAGGCGTTGACCATAGAATATTTTGCACATAAAAACTTATATAACAAGATGTTATATGATATAAATAGGGGATAAATACGAAGAGTGACAAAACGACAGTTTACTAAAAAATTACTGTCAGCCAACTGATTTAGGGCAGATTAGGGCATTCTGGTGAAGCCCCAGTTGTAGTCGTTAATAAGCTTGTCTTCGCTGGTGCTTAGTAATTTGTAGCTGCGCGAAATGCTGCGGCGTGATGAAAAGATTCCAGTGCCACCATCAATATTGGTGTATTGCGGAACTTCCTGAATGATGCTACTACTAGGTGCATTTACATCAATAAATGTACTCAGCTGTTCGCCTCCGGCAGAAATGCTTAGAACTACATCGCCTGCCCAGCGTTTTACGTTGAGCGCATCATCAATTTGCTGGCCTAATCTGTTGTAAAAATTTTCACCCAAATAGCTCACACTCATAGTTTCGCCGCCGTCGAGACTGTTGGAGGTGCGTGTGCCTAAATTCCAATCCATTGATTTGTATAGCGTATCAGGATTTTCTGGCCTTAGCTCTTTATAATAAAAGGTGAGCCCAACTTCGTAGCGTTTGCCATCAACAGCTGACCGCCATTCGATCTGGCTGGCAATGGTTGCCGTAAAATTGAATACAAAACCACCAGGCTTGAGAATGCCAAAAGATTTTACAATATCGCTTTGACCGGTGATTTGTTTGTCGCCACGATTAATAACCAACTCATAGCTGGCAGCAGCATCCAGCGGTGCTGTGGTATAATAAAGCAGTTGATTGGGGAAATAAAACACGGAATCTCCGGCCAACTTATTATGTAACGTAATAGTATCGAGCACAATAGCAGGCAAATCATTGCTGTTTTTGCGGCCTTTGAGCTGCACGTCCAGTTTCCCGGGATAATTGCTTGAATCGGGCTCTGTCGCCATCACAAGCGCATTTCCAGGACCAGAAAAAGCTTTTGTGATCTTAATAAAAGTAGTGTCCTGATCGGAATCCAAAAGCCCATAAACAACAGTAACTTCTTCATAATCTGCATACAAATCCACATCGGTACTGCACGAAGAAAGTGCCGCCAAAAATAATAATCCTACAAAAAACCCAACAAAAATATTTTTCAACCTCATAGTAAACGTCTGTGTGATATGCCCGAAAAGCAGCATTTTCATTGTGATATTCTGCTTCGGCTTGTTTAGGAACTGGAAACGGCCAAATTTACTATATATTTTAATGCTGACAATAATTTGTCAGAAAACGGTATTGCCTGACCAGTTTGACCATCAGATAGTGTGACAGGTACTGCTTTGCTTTCAGTTTTTTAGGCGAAGCAAGGCTTGCCAAAAACGCTTAGCCATTTTAAACACTTTTTTACCATCTGACTTTCACAGATTTTAAGGCAACATATTGATAAAAAATCCTTTACTTTTGCTGTTCCTAATCCCTAAATTAAGCTTATGTATTCATCCAAAGATATTCCGAAAATCACCACGCATGTGTTGCAGGAAATGAAACTCAAAGGTGAAAAAATTGCCATGCTTACGGCTTATGACTTTTCGATGGCGCAGATTCT
>CAZOEV010000207.1:0-5430 GCA_964578915.1 uncultured Lentimicrobiaceae bacterium | reverse complement strand
TATGAAACAGAAGCTTCTGGAGGCATTACCGAACAAACATTGTTTGAATATGCTCAAACTGGCGTTGACTTTATTTCGGTTGGAGCACTTACACATCACATCAAAAGCCTTGACCTTAGCTTAAGGGCTGTAATTATTTAATATGCATTATTTTAAAGCTCTTGCTCGAAAAATAAAAATTAACTTTTACGTACTAAAGAGACGTATCAAAGCTATTCTACGCCTACTTATCTTACCTGGATTTGATGATGTGCCGCTGTATGACGTACTGGTATTTTTTATCAGGGGAATTTTTAAGGGAGCTGTAACCACGCGCGCTGCGGCGGTTGCATTTAACTTTTTTCTTGCCATTTTTCCGTTTATCCTATTTTTGTTTACGCTTATCCCCTATTTACCGATAGCTGATTTTCAGGCCACGCTCTTAGATCTTTTTAAAGATATTATTCCTCCCAACACCTACAATGAGGTGGAAGAAACTATTCTTGAAATTGTATTGCGTCAAAATACCGGACTGCTTTCGCTGAGTTTTATACTGACTTTTATATTCAGCACCAATGGCATCAGTGCCATTATGGATGGTTTTAATGGCACATTCCATACTATTGATACTAAAACCTGGCTGCAGCAGCGCCTTTCAGCCATCTTTTTAATGCTTGTGCTTTCATTTTTCGTTATTTTAGCTATAGCACTCATCACCAGTGGTGGCATAACAATTCAATGGCTCATCAAAAATCAATTTGTAAGAGGAGGACTTACAGCGCAGCTTTTACAGATTTTCAGGTGGTTAGTTATCGTATTACTAACTTTCCTTAGCTTATCTATGCTCTATTATTACGCTCCAGCCAAGCGAAAAGAGTACCGTTTTATAAGCCCCGGAAGCATTCTCGCCACTGCACTTTTTATCGTTGGCACATTGGCTTTTAACTACTATATTTCTAATTTTTCACGCTACAACGCCCTTTATGGATCCATCGGTACATTAATAATCTTCTTGATGTGGCTTTATTTCGATGCCTTCATATTACTCATTGGTTTTGAATTAAACGCCAGTATCCGGCAAGCAAAAATTGAAAATAAAGATTTGGAAGAGGTAATAGATTAAAAGATTGCCATCGAAACGATACCATATTTTATTGTAATTATTCACATAATATGTACTTTGATTTTAGTTAAACAACAATGAATCAAAGCAATAAAGAGATAAAACTAAAGTTAAAAAGTTAAGTACTTTTGCAGAAAAATAAGGCATGGCTTTTAAAGTAATATCCGTTGTTGGCGCACGCCCCAATTTTATCAAGATAGCTCCATTGGATCGGGAATTCAAGAAATACGCGGCTGTGACGCATTTGATTTGTCATACAGGGCAGCATTTCGATAAGAATATGTCAAAAGTTTTCTTTGAGGAGTTAGGAATAACTGCTCCCGCTTTTAATTTAGGCGTTTCGGGCGGAAGCCATGCCAAACAGGTTGCTGCGGTAATGACCGCTTTTGAGGAAGTTTTACTTTCGGAAAAGCCTGATTTAGTAGTAGTTCCGGGCGACGTAAATTCAACATTAGCAGCTTCTTTAGTAGCTTCAAAATTAGGAATTCCTATTGCGCATATTGAATCGGGATTACGTTCTTTTGACCGTTCAATGCCCGAAGAAATTAACCGTATTCTTACCGATCAATTAGCTGATATGCTATTTGTTACAGAAGAAAGTGGAATGAAAAACCTTCAACATGAAGGCATGGAAGCTTCCAAAGTCTTTTTCACTGGAAATATTATGATAGACAGTTTGGTTTACCAAAAAGAGCAGATTGCTAGTGATGCGGTTTTAAATGAGCTTAAGCTAACAAAGGGCGAATTTGCTCTGGCAACATTTCACCGACCTTCTAATGTTGACAATTTTGAAAAATTAAAAAATCTCGTTGATTTTCTCAATAAAGTAGCCACTAAAATCAAACTGGTTTTCCCACTACATCCGCGCACAAAAGAGCGTCTGAACGACTTTAAGCTGCTTGATAAACTCAATAAAGATGTTTTACTGACCGAACCCCTTCCCTATTTGAGTTTTCTTTCGCTGGTGGAAAAATCCAAACTTATCATCACTGATAGCGGTGGTATTCAGGAAGAAACCACCTTTTTAGGCGTGCCATGTATCACGGTTCGTGATAATACCGAAAGACCTGTAACTATTGATATTGGGAGTAATGTTTTGGCAGGAACTAATTTTGAACTGGTTTGGGAAGAAGTGTTAAAATCACTGGATGACTCAAAAACGGCGAAAAGAGGAAAAATACCCGAACTGTGGGACGGGAAAGCTGCCGAACGCATTTGCTATCATATCATTGAATTTTTGAAACAGCGCGCATGAAAATTTTAATGGTTTTAGACCACGAATTCCCACCTGACGTTCGAGTTGAAAATGAAATTGAAGCGCTTACTGAAGCCGATCATCAAGTTCATATTGCTTGTTATTCAATGAAAAACAACGCCTTGACCGATCAATTTGGAAAAGGGGTCATTCACCGCAAAAGAATCAGTAAATTCACACATAAAACAAGTGTTGGCTGCCTAAGATTTCCGTTCTATTTTAATTTTTGGCGCAGTTTTTTGTTTGATTTGCATGAGCAATACCACTTTGATGCCGTTCACATCCACGATTTGCCATTGGCGCAAATTGGATTTGAGATGAAAGCAAAATATGACATTAGATTTATTCTTGATCTGCACGAAAACTGGCCAGCTTTGCTAGAGCAGGCGGATCACACAAAAAGTATATTAGGCAGATTTCTTTCGAATCAAAACCAATGGAAAAGTTATGAAAGAAAACTTAGTGCAAAAGCCGACAATATTATCGTGGTAGTTGACGAGGCAAAACAACGCCTAATAGATTTAGGAATTGTTGCAGAAAAAATCACTGTTGTTTCAAATACCTTGAACTCAAATCACTTTAAAGTACCTGATTCTAAACCCGATAAAAACTATTTTACGATGTTTTATGCTGGCGGAATAAACCGCCACCGCGGAATACAAACCATTATCCCAGCTTTAAAAATATTACCATCACACGTTCGCTTGTTATTACTTGGAACTGGCTCTTATGTAGCTGAATTAAAACAATTAGCAACAGAATATGGCGTTTCTGAAAAAGTAGAGTTTCATGGCTGGCAGCCATTCGATAAAATGAATCAATTAATGGGTGAAGCTGATGTTTGCCTGATTCCCCATGTAAAAAGTGCGCATACTGACAATACCATACCGCATAAACTATTTCAATATATGTATGCGAAAAAGCCTGTAATTGCATCAGATTGCGCACCAATTCAACGTATTATAGAAGCGAATCACTGCGGAAAGATTTATCCCTGGAATGAATCAGAAACGTTTGCACAACAAATTCTTCAGTTGCTGGAATCCGAGGAACAGTTAAAAAAAATGGGCGAAAATGGTTTTCAGGCTGTCAATGAAAAGTATCTTTGGGAAAAAGACGCTAACAGATTATTAAAGATATACGCTCAAAATGGCTAAGGATAATATTAAGTTTTACGAAAACTTCGACTGGAAGACGCTGAAATTTTCAGATTTAGAGGAAAAAATTAAGTTGATTTTAAAAATCATTCCGGCTGATGACCGTATAACGACCTATCAAAGTCGCAAACATCAAATTAGATATACTTATATAATTAATGCTTTGGACAGCTTATTTACTGATTTTGCCTAAGTATTACTTTTAAAATGAGAATAACCTATGGGCATCATTAAAAAACAAAGTATTGCAGGAACAGCCATAGCCTATCTCGGTGTTGTATTGGGCTTTATAACTACTGCGATAATTTACCCAAAAACCTTGAGCCAAGACGAAATTGGCTTGCTACGTTTATTGGTATCCATATCAGTCATTTTTGCTCAGTTCTCAGGCTTAGGTTTCACTGCTGTAACCCTACGTAACTTCTCTTATTTCAGAGATTTAAAAGAAAAACACCATGGTTTTTTAAAACTTGTTTTACTTATAAATCTGATTGGCTTTGTGTTGGCTATGCTTGTATTTTTTGCAATCAAGCCTTGGCTTGTCAGTCAGAATATTGAGAAATCGCATCTATTTATTCAATATATCAGCTATCTTATTCCGCTGATATTTTTTACAAGCTTTTTCAATGCCCTAGATAGCTATTATCGTGCTGTTTACAATGCTGTTAAGGGGTCACTTATCAAAGAAGTTTACCAGCGAATTTTTATTCTTGCCGCAGTTTTATTATATTATTTTAGCACAATTGACTTTTCGCAGTTGGTATTGCTTTATGTGATAGCAATTAGCTTACCAACTGTAATTTTAGCCTGGTCAATCTACCGTAGCGGAAACTTTGTCTTAGGCGAATTTCGTGGGTTTATCACAAAAGATATGGCACGCAATATGCGTTCGGTGGCGATTTATGGTATTGCAACAAGTTTTTCCGGCGTATTGATATTAAATATTGATATCGTGATGATTAACGATATGCTTGGACTGGCCGACACAGGAATTTATTCCATAACTTTTTACTTTGGAACCTTGATTTTAATTCCATCCCGTTCTGTAATAAAAATTGCTGTTATTGTAATTGCCGATGGCTGGAAGTCCAATGATAGAGGAAAAATCATGGAGATCTACGATAAAAGTAACCGAATCCTTTCTGCGATCGGATTGATGTTATTTTTAGGTTTGATGCTGAATCTTGATCAAGTTTTCGATATATTAGGCACTGATTTTGAAGCCGGAAAAATGGTAATCGTGTTTATTGGCTTGGCAAATCTAATTGAAATGTTTACAAGTGTTTCACAATATATTATCAGTAATTCTAAAAATTATAAAGTTATTAGCTGGTTTTTATTCCTTTTTGCCACATTGCTAATTATTACAAACCTAATTTTTATACCAATTTACGGTTTAGTTGGAGCGGCCGTAGCATCGTTAATTTCTCGATTTATTTATAATCTAATCTCCTGGGCTTATGTTTACTATAAGTTTAAGATGCAGCCATTTAGATGGAGTTATTTTGCATTGATTGCTATAGGCATATTCTCGTATTACATCGGAAGTTTAATTCCTGACTTTGAGTGGTATGTATATACAATAGTGGCACAAAGCACCGTATTTACTGCTATTTTTATTGGATTATTGTATCTGTTAAAATTCTCTTCTGATGTTAATCAAACGATTGATAACATTATCAAATTGATACTTTCCAGAAAATAAATGTATTTTCGCTTTTTAAATTTGTAATTGAATGGCAGCAATGAAATGTGATGAGGTCGTATTTATAGGTAGTGGAGCAATAGCCAGTTCTTTAGGAAATATACTAGCAAAAAATGAACTTCAGGTTAAATTGTTATCAATTGAAGATGATGTTGTTAACTCCATTAACGAAACACATATAAATCCTAAATATTTTCCCAGTTTTAGGTTG
>CAZOEV010000206.1:0-5448 GCA_964578915.1 uncultured Lentimicrobiaceae bacterium | reverse complement strand
AGCAATGCTGAATGCTGCTGAGCTAAGTGATTCACATGTATTGCCATCAGTTGAAGTAAGCGTATAATTAGTACCTACAACCATGCCACTGATAACACCACCAACGCCAACAGTTGGGCCAACAGGATCAAAAGTATAAGTCAGAGATGCACCATAGTTTGTAATGGTTGCACTACCGTCGTTGCTACAAGTAGGCGGATTAACCGATATTGCAGGTGTCGATGGCAGGGCGTGCCAGGTGCAGCTTGCCGCCAGCGATGTAACGGCTGTTATTTTGTACCTAAGCTGATAGGTACCAGGCGCTGAAGCAGTAACTTGCTCCAATTTAAGATCTGTTAGTGTACCATTAAAATCAACTGTTCCCGGTCCACTCACTTGCTCCCATCCAGTACCTGTTATTGGCCCACAAGCACCTGTTTGAACAATTTCCACAGTTAAAAAAGTGGATTCACCACATACCTCGCTTGGCAAAATAGAATAAGAGCAACCAGCATAGGTTATATTGCCACCTCCACCACCGGGAGTGAGGTAAGCAACAGTTTCACCTGGTGCAACATTCATTTGGAGGTGCTCATAATAGCCCTCCTTAAGGATTATGTAATCTGCATCAGAATGTTGAATTGCTTCTACAAGACTTCGGTTGTTAGTAACCGTTACTGTACGACTTTGCTGCGCATAAAGCGAAGTTGCGCTTACCAACAGCACTACCATCAGTAGCGAAAACCTTGTCATCCAGTCTGTTAATCGGGATGGCAAAAAAAGTAAATAATTGTGATTCATAGTTTTAAATATTTAATTGTTATTTTTTTCACTTCTTTTCATCAATAAATTATATGTATGATTTTTCATGGTTAGTATAATATAACCCCGTTACCGGCGCAGAGCGCACCGGCAACGAGATATTGTGGTGTATTTATGGTATAGGTGTTGTTGTGCTTAAATCGTAAATGATAGTAAGCTCTTCAGAGATATTTACCGGTACAATAAAATTCGGATCAGTAACGATAATCGTCTGACCAGGTGTGGCATCATCAATTGCATCCTGCATGTTGTCATAGAATTCCCCGGTATTTTGATTTACTGCTCCACCGCCACCGCAAGTGGGGGTCACGAGGTCGTCATTCATCAGGAATGGGAGGTAATTTACATCTCCGTCTACCATATTGCCAACGGCAACAGCATCTGTAGTGCCCCACCAGTTGCAGGTGGCAGTAAGTGTTCCTGTACCATTGCTTTTAACTCCAAATGCATCATTATCAATAAAAGCATTATTGACAACAATTACTTCAGTTGCATCAACATTGGCGTCAACTAAATAAACTCCTGTGTTTCCATCAGTAAATGAATTCTTTTCTATACTGACATTGCTGTAGGCACTACCTGTACCACCCCTTAAAATAACACCATATCCTCCATCCGGACAAACAGTTCCTTTATCGAAGGTGTTATTCATTATAGTAAGGTCTTCTACTGACTGAGGATAAGTACCATATGGATAAATATGAATAGCACCGAATCCACCACAAGTTGGTACATCTGTGCTATGAGGATTCACGCCTAATCCCCAATTTTCAAATTCATTATCACTTATGATACCAGAAATGGTTTCTTCCAGTCCAAGTTGTATAGCATTGCCTCTCATTGTTGAAATATAGTTTCCACTAATTTCAAAGTTGGTTAGATTTTTGCTATTGGTTTCTCCTGCAAATGCCCATCCATCATTCCAGGTATAAATAGCTCCATTTGACATACTTGTGAAACAGTTATTCTTAATTTTAATCCCGTCTACATCACCAAGCATACCAATACCTGCCATTAGATCGCTTCCCGGACCATCTCCTGTGTCGAAAAACCAGTTATTCTCAATAATAATTCCATCTGTTGGATTAGCAGGCTGTGAGTTTACAACGTTAACAACAGACTGGCCTGACGTACGTTGCTGTTTGGTAAGCTTGTTATTTCGTATCTGAACTCCATCTTTACTTATCATCCGGATATCCTGGGTATCAAAATCGAAATAAAAGCCATCTAATATGACACCATCAGCATCAACAACAATGTTTCCAGTGACAAACGACTCTAAGGCAGGTGCTAAAGTCCTATTACAGGCGTCAACACCATATTGAGCACCACGTAACTCTAGCTTCGTAGTAATATTTAAATCCTCAGCATACGTTCCCGCAGCCACTTCAATTACATCACCAGCAATGGCAGCATTTACGGCAGCCTGGATTGTAGCATGTCCACTAACTACAACCCCAGCTCGAATTACTTCCACAGGTTGGATAGCCGAAGAGCCTACAGGTACAATGTGTGTTGTGTTGTCACCACTTAGTGTGAACCTTGCAGCTGGGCTGAATGTATTATTGGCAATTACATCCTCCGCTGCTAACCCTTGAAGTTCACCTCTGTTGCTAACATACCTAGCACTTCCGCTAAAATATGTTTCTACTGCAGAAACATCATCTATATTGAAAGTATTATTACTAATATCGATGTTCATTGTGTTGTTCGCAATTCCAATCCCGTTTCTGTTATTTTCAAATGTATTATTTGTAATAATCGCAGGATTTGTATTTTCTGTCCCTCCTACAGCCGAAGTACACCAGGAAAACGTATTATTATTTAGTGTCATCTCAACATTTCCACTCGCACCTCCGTTTGCATATACGCCAGTAGATAAATATTGAAAAGTTGAGTTTTCTACCAGGTAGGTTGTGCCTGGTCTTCCTAGTATCCCCCTTATATTTCCGGGTATATCAGTGCCATCGAAAACAAGGCCATCAATAAGCAAACCGGTAGTTCCAGGATCTATGTATGCCCCCGCTAGTTCTCCACCAAGAGTGACTGGGATAACAATGACATCACCTGTTCCTGAGCTTTTTATTGTTAAATTTTCCAATCCAGGGATTCTAAATCCGTCGTACGTTCCCGCAGCCACTTCAATTACATCGCCTGCATTGGCAGCATCAATGGCACCCTGTATAGAAACATAAACACCTTCTTTGAAGGTAGCTGCTGATAAATCATCAAGGCCGGCTGCCAGATCAAAGGTGTTGTTGGCAAATAATGTCGGGTAGTCATAAACTAGTGTTGGTTCATAATTACTCAGGTAACGGTCTGTACCATTTTCAAATGTATTACCTGTGATCAATGCTGCGAAAGAGGCACCTGTGCCAATGCTGATCCCGTTGCTTACACCATCAAAGGTATTGCCTGTAACCGTCATGTTGGTCATGTTTTCGGTGTTGGACAAACCCCTTGCTACATTATCAAAGGTGTTGTTCATCACAAACAGGTTATCGCCAAAGGTACCATAAAAATCACCTCGAATACCTTTATCAGAGTTTGTCATGACACAATTCTGAACTTTTGCATTTGCAGCATCATTTCCACCGGATACGCAGCCTGCTGCTGCTCCATTATTATCGATGGTAAATCCATCCAGAGTAACATTGTTTGCTGTTATTCTTACGGTGGCTTCAGAGGCTGCAGCGTCGCTTCCTTTTATAGTAGTAACGGCAGCTCCGTTAGCTGATTTCACTAATAGTCCAGCTTGATTAATGTCAACTGTTTCATTATAGATACCAGGAGAGGCATTGAGAAGGGTTGCTGCTGACCTTGCGGCCGCTCCATTGATAGCATCCTGCAATGTAGGAAAGTAAGCAACTGGAAATTCATCCACATCTTCCGTACGGAAAGGCTGAGGCCAAGGCGAATCGCATGATCCAGTAAGATCATCGCTTAGTAAAATGTCTGTATATGTAACTCCATCAGAGATTTTAGCATCAATATTAGCTTCAGTAAAAGCAGGCCAGTAGTTACAATTAGCATCTACGTTGGTGTTTGCATCATACTGATTATCTACGACTAATCCCGTAATTCCGGAGAAATCATTCTGGTTGGCTACGAGAAAATCATTATCCGGATTTTCTACAGTGTAACTATATATTCTGATGCCCTTGTTATCTACATTATCAAAAACATTGTTGGTGAAACTTACATTGTAATTTTGTAAAGGCCCCCATGCTGCAGAGAATGAGATTGCCGGACTTCCTGTGGAAGAAACATTTTCGAAGGAATTTCCCGAAATATCTGCACTACTTACACCATTGACAAATACACCTCCGTCGCCACTGAAACTATTATCAGTAACCACAATATCATTCAAGCCACTCAAGTAGAATGCCCCACCGTTTTCGGTACTGCTGTTTTTAACAGTAATTACATCTGTATTATCGTATATGTTAATACCATTGTAGGAGCCGGATCCAATAAGGGAAAGGTTATCAAAAGTAACCGATCCTCCACCGCTCGACTCTAATATCATAAAATCAGCTTGCTCATTGGGGTCAGTTGCCTGCATGGTTACATTTTGGAATGTTAAACCATTGCCCTCAACTGATGTAGGAAAACCAAAACCAAAAGTCAATGCTCTTCTACCGCCAGTATTGGGGTTAGTTGACTCGCCGTTTAAAATGAATTTTACATTATCGAAAGTTGTTCCATCAAAGGCGGGGTTACCATATTCAGCGGTCATCAAAGGCGCTGTGCTTCTCTCAATTCTGAAGTCTTCAAAACTAACATCAACAAATGATCCGGCCATGCGAACACGGTTTGTCAGGATAGTTTGGTCTGGACCTGCACCATGTATACTTACACTTTTATTAACTAAAAGGTCCTCATTGTAAGTTCCAGCACCAACAGTGATGACATCTCCTGCCGTGGCAGCGTTTATGGCATTCTGAATAGTAGTATAATCAGCCCCACTTGGCCCCACTGTGATTGTGCTCTGCGCCCAAACGCTTGCCCCGGCAAACATTAGCGCGAATAAAAAAAGTAATTGTTTTTTCATCTTGATAAAATTTAATTGTGTAATTTTTTAATTATTGGATGCTTATCTATAAGGAAGGAAAATTAAATTGATAGGATAAGCTTTGATCGGCCTTATGCTACACCTATTATATTATAGGGCAACTTAGGCCGCCAAGCTTAGGCAGTCATTTTCCTTATTGGTGCTGCTGTAAATCGAAAGCCCTTTTTGGTTGGCCAGCGAGGCAAGTCCTGCTCCGCGCTGCCAAAAAGAGTTGTGTTTGCGCCTTAGTACATTTAATTCACTTAGGTTATTATTAAAATGTTGTGACATTTGTTTCTTGAGGGAAAGCAAACCAACCATTATAAATGGCAATTGGCAAATCCTGTTGCTTGCGTTATTATCTGACTCTACCATTAAAACGAAAATCCTTAATGCCTGCCATAAAAAATCATCGAATAGCCTGACAGGCAATTTTCTATAATTGGTGTTATGCAATGTAAATACAAAAACTAATGATAGTTTCACTCTAAATAAATTGGTTGTTTATATTAACCGTAAAAGTAAACTAAGCAGCTAAGGAATAATGTAATACCGAGCCGTTTATTTAAGCAGGATTCAGCTCAAACTAATGT
>CAZOEV010000205.1:0-5478 GCA_964578915.1 uncultured Lentimicrobiaceae bacterium | reverse complement strand
TTGACCGTTTTTTATTTATATTTTTTGCAGAAGATAGATTATTACTTCCGCCAAACTCTATTCGTTCAATTGTAAATCAATGGACAGATTTACGAGATAAATATGATGAGTATTTTCCGCTTTATGACCGTTTTAAAAAATATTTCGGTTATATGAATACTGGGCATAAAGGACAACAACACGATATTTTTGCTTACAATGGTGGCTTATTTGCTCCAGACGAAATACTGGACAACATAAAAATAAATGATGACATTCTTTTTAAGCATACTGTTAATTTAAGTAATTACGATTTTGAAAGTGATGTAAGTGTAAATATCCTCGGTCATATATTTGAACATTCATTAAACGAAATTGAAGCCATTCAATCGGAAATAGAAGGAATTTCAACAGACCAAAGTAAAACAAAACGAAAAAAAGATGGTGTTTTTTACACGCCAAAATACATTACAAAATATATTGTTGAAAATACGATTGGCAAACTTTGTCAGGAAAAGAAAATTGAACTTGATATTCAGGAAGCTGAATATGAAAAAGAAAGAAAAGGAAGACAAAAAACAACGCTAAAAAAACTAACTCAAAAATTAGATGATTATAGAAAATGGTTAATCCAAATTACAATCTGCGACCCAGCTTGTGGTAGTGGTGCATTTTTAAATCAGGCTTTAGAATTTCTAATCGCAGAGCACAGATATATCGATGAAATACAAGCGAAATTACTTGGTGCTTCATTGATATTGAGTGAAGTGGAAAATTCAATTTTAGAGAATAATTTATATGGTGTAGATATTAATGAAGAAAGTGTTGAAATTGCTAAACTTTCTCTTTGGTTAAGAACAGCCCAAAAAGGAAGAAAGCTGAATAAATTAAATAATAATATTAAATGCGGAAACTCATTAATTGATGACCCAAATATTGCTAGTGAGAAAGCTTTTAATTGGCGAAATGAATTTTCTGGAATATTCGCAAATGGTGGTTTTGATGTGGTGATTGGAAATCCGCCCTACGTTGGTGAAAAAGGTCACGCAGATATTTTCGAATCTTTAAAAAAGGTACCTAAGTGGTTAGAGTTCTATAGACGAAGGTCAAATACTTATTATTTTTTCATTAAACATGGAATTGAGCTTTTAAAAATCAATGGAATTCAAAGTTTAATAATACCAAGAGAATTTGTAACTGCTGATTGGGCAAATAAAGTTAGGGCTTCAATATTAAATGACTCAACAATAATTTCAATTGTAGATTTTAATGATTTAAAAGTGTTTGAAGATGCTGGGACGACAAGTTTAATTTTAACTCAACAAAAAACTAAAAGTAGTATTCCTTATAATTTTGAATTGAAATCGTTAAGGGATAGTCAAATGATTGTTTCACAGTTGTTTGATATAAGTTCTTCCGAATCGTATTCAACCTCAGAATTTGACACTGTTAATTACAAATCATGGAATTACTATCAAGATGCCGTTGATTTTAACGAAACAATATGTCCGCTTTCAAAATATTTTGACATTTCTCAAGGTTTGGTTACTGGTGCAGACAGAGTTACAAATAAACACATCGTAAACAAATTAATTGATAAGAATTATTTAGGTCGTGGAATTTTTATACTACAAAATGAAATTGACTTTATAAAAAAAAACAATTCTATTCAATTAAATATTGCAGGAAATTGGATTACGCTAAATTCTAATGAGGCTGCTTATATCAAGCCATTTATTAAAACTGAGAACCTTAATAAATGGTTTGTGTCTGATAGTGACTATTCTGTTATTTATATCGGCTCAAATGATTTAGAAGGTCAAATTAAAAATTACCTAAAACAGTTCGAAGGTGTTTTATTAAATCGTTCAACAACAATTCCTGAAGGTGAAAGGATATCATTAGAGGATTTTGAAAACTTTACAATTGAAGATATTAAATTAAAATATAGTTCGGCTGGGGCAGTTCAAAAGATAATGCGAAGAAAACTTTGGTGGTTACCTTTGTATGAAAGAGCAAATGTGTCTTTTGACGAAGCTAAGATAATTGTGAACACAAAAAATATGGATAAGTTTACATTTTCATCTTCGTCTCACTTTTCATCTGGAGGTGGTTCTGGTGGTCAAAATTTCATTTATCTTAAAAACGACCAAATTCCTAACATTGATAAATTCACGAATAAAGTAGATTTTACAAAATTCATCAATGCAGTATTGAACAGTTCTTTTATTCAAAAACATATTTCAGATGGACAATACAACCAATTAAGCACAGAAAAAATTGGTGATTTGCCAATAATAGAAATTGATACAAATGATAATAAACAGATTATTTTATATAAATCAATAATTGAAAAGATTAACAATATTATTTCAACTTATCAATCTCTTAGCGAATTACAAAAGCAAGTAACAAGTTTAATACAAGGGAAACACAGTTTACGCATAACAGATTGGCACGATTTAGAATTTTCGGTCTTAATAAATCTTCTCAATAAATCGAATGTTAAATTGAGTTTAGAAGAGCAATCGGAGTGGTTACAATATTTTAATGAACAAAAAGAGAAAGTACAATCATTAAAAACAGAGATAAATAATACAGAAAAAGAGATTGATAAAATAGTTTACGAATTATACGGGTTGTCAGAAACTGAAAGAGTAATAGTTTAAGAAGCCCTCGCTTAAGCCATACACATTTGCAATTCACACGAGCCAACGCTTAACCAAAAATTGCAAAAGAGTATGGCTTGCCAACGCACGGACTGAAAGGAAATATGTAGCAAATTGAAAGTGAAAATGACTGAAATGAATCAACACCAGCAGCTAATAAATAGGACTCTAAGCGGTCGCACGACCCAGCGTGGAGTCCATACTTCGACAAGCTCAGTATAAATACTTCGGCTCGCTCAGCATAAATGTTGAACCTGTCTGCCAAGGCACGCCAGGCTGGCTTTAATCCCGGATTAGTTGCGCTTAGTAAAGGGTTTGCTTGTTTAGTTTAGCATTTTCCAAAGACGAACTACATAGTTTTGGCCAGTTTTGCTTTGTTTTAGTGGATGTCTATCTTTACGCGTCTTTGTTGGCTTGGTGGAAATTACAGGGCTATATATAAGGCAGATATACACGAAATATTGCGTGTATACACTCGTTGCCAACAATACTAAAAAATTTGCAATTGATTCATATTTGGTGTATTTTTGCATCATAAATACAAAAAACAAAGCCATGCCAAGACAAAGTATATCTTTTTCGAAACCCAATGATGAATGGTTAAAAGCTCAAATAGATAACGAGGAATATTCCAGTAAAAGTGAACTTGTTAATGATTTGATTAGACAGGCACGAAAACAGCATGCTCATATAGATTGGATTAGGGCAAAACTAGAAAAATCCGAAAGAAGTGGATTTACTAATGACACCAAAGAGCAAATTTTAAAACAGTCAAAGTCTATACTTAATGGCTGAATATAGATTAAGTAATGTAGCAAAAGAGGACTTGATTCGCATTCATCAATTTGGAGTCAAAAAGTTTGGAATAACTCAAGCAGACAAATACTTTTATTCTTTTTTTGATTATTTTGAAATAATTGCCCAAAGGCCATTTTCATTCGAATCAGTGGATTATATAAAAGAAGGCTATAGAAGATGCCCATGTGGTTCTGATACTATATATTACAGAATTAATGATACTATGATTGAGATTATGGCTATTATTGGCATGCAAGATTTGAAAAATATACTTTGATTTTTATAGATTAAAAAGTACTGTTGGCAATAAGTCACTATAATTAATTGCCGTATTCGTGTGGAAAGCAAACTGATTGATCCGCAACAACGGCGGTTCGGTTGGTCAAGAATGAAGCCCGCAATCGGCAGCTTTTAATGCCGCCAACGTCAGACAGTCTAAAAACCTCGCTCAAACAAGAAAGTATTTGGACAGGTACCTTTGAGAGTTTCCAAATATGCGATTCTCAGAGAGGTGAAATAGGTTAATAGACAGACTGCCGTTGGCAAACATTATAATAAAAAAGGATGGTACGAAAAGTAATTATTTTAATGACAGTTTACTTCATATTTGGAGTAATAACGTCTTGTGGAGATTTATTAAAATATGATGCGACAATTTGCGATATACAATTTGCAGGACTTCATTCAATTGGAAAACTTGACATTGAAAAGCCAGATAGGTTTGATGACCAAATTGGATTTGAGATAATATCTATTGAATCTTCTCCGACATGTTATATTCCGACCATACAATTTTTTAATTCTGCGTATGCGACAACAAAATGTGCAGAATTTCAAAATCAGCTAATACAGTCCACTTATGAACTTTCATTTGACAAATCTTTTGTTCTTGATGGTGATACAATTTTCCCAAAAACTGATTTACTCTCAATTCAAGAAGTTATCGGACTGACTGATATTGAAATTAATGAAGATTGCAAATTTGTAACAAGTACCATCATATTTAGACAAGAATTATCTGATAAAATGCAATTTGATACTGGAGAATATCTAGTGACTTTTAATTGCTCAACAAATGACAATAGGAGCTTTACAAAGACACGAAAAGTAATTTTTGAAGAATGAAAAACGTTTGCCAACAATAAATATAGGTCATTTGGCAGATTGTATTAAAGCTGAACATGAGCACATTTAATAAAATATATAGCGGAGCTGATGGTACTGGAAGAAATTATCAATGGAATAAAGATATGATAATTAATATTCATCCTTAAAACTTGTTAATATGAAAAAGTCAATTCTTTGCTTAATTATGATTTGGATTGCGATGAGCTGTAGTAAAGATAAAGGAGAAAATGTCTGCGCAGGACAAAATATTTCTTTTTTCGATGAATCTGGGAATGATTTATTTAGTCAGGATATTTCTGGACATCTCGATACCCTTGATTTAAAAGCTTATAAATTATCAGGAGAAGAACTAAGCATTGTTTACGGGAAAATAAATGGAGTATACGAGTTTCTTATCGGAATTAATCCAAGTGACTTTACAACGATTATTCAAATCGGAGAAATTACGACAGATACACTTTTTGCTAATTTTAAAGAAGTTGGCAATTCCCTGTTTATCCATCAGGCCTTCTATAATGGTCGATTAATAATGACAAACGAACATGCAACAGAATGCGGAAGTGGTAGAGTTGTTAATGTTTTTGTTAAACCAGATTGAACTTATGACAAAGCTGCTGTTATGGTTTTAAAGTCAGATATTATAACAACAAAGGGGTCATCAAATAAATACTGCGATAAAATCACAATAGTAATTTAAGATGGAATAACAAAATGCTCATAACAAAAGCTAAATGCAAGCGGGCAGAGAGTGCTGAATTGCAGCATCTTACATTAAAATAGGCATGGTTGTTTATTGAATGTTTATTGCTTTGAAATGCCCGCCTGCACTTAGCTTTGGCCGTTGTGCACAATTTGCCGAGACTGAGAATTCCCGATTAAACTAAACTGACAGTAAAAAAATAAA
>CAZOEV010000204.1:0-5480 GCA_964578915.1 uncultured Lentimicrobiaceae bacterium | reverse complement strand
ATTTTGGCCGCATTGATGTGCTTATAAACAATGCGGGCATCACACGTGATAACCTATTGATGCGCATGACTGAGCAAGATTGGGATATGGTAATTGCTGTAAATCTCAAATCAGTTTTTAACCTAACAAAGGCTGTGCAGCGCACCATGATTAAACAGCGCATTGGCTCTATCATCAATATGAGTTCTGTGGTTGGGGTTAATGGCAACGCTGGCCAAAGTAATTATTCGGCATCTAAAGCTGGAATGATTGGATTCACCAAGTCGATGGCTATGGAGCTGGGTAGCAGAAATGTGCGTTGCAATGCCATTGCTCCTGGTTTTATAGAAACAGAAATGACCCATCAGCTTTCTGAAGAAGTGCGCAAGCAATGGGCCGAAACAATTCCTTTGAGAAGGAGCGGCAAGCCTGAAGATGTAGCCAATGTGGCCGTCTTTTTAGCTTCTGAGCTTTCCGCTTATGTTACTGGTCAGGTTATCAGTGTTTGTGGTGGCATGAGCCGATAAAACTGAAATTTCTAAGGCTGTCATTTAAGGGCTGCCTTTGCTTTTCACCTTTTAAAATGCGGATTGTATGAATAGCCCGATAATGTTTGAGCAGCCACTGTGGCTGCTGGTTTTGGATGTGGGAGGAGCGGCTGCTTTATCATTGCTGCTTTATTACCGCACTAAATCTGCTTACCCCAACTGGCTAAAAGTGCTGCTGTTTTTAATCCGTTTTGTAACCATCACGCTGATTGGTCTGCTTTTGCTAAAACCCTATTTGCGTCAGCAAACTACAATCAAGGAACCGCCTGTTATAGCTGTTTTGCACGATAATTCTGCTTCAGTTCGTATGATCCGTGATTCTCTTTATTCGCGACAGGATTATTTGCAGCAATATGATAGCTTGTTAATACGCTTAGGAGAAAAATATCAAACAGATAGTTATTTGTTTGGTAGCCAGCTGCAAGAAGGCCGTCTTCCCGATTTTAGCGAGGCCAAAACGGATTTTTCCAACATGCTTTCTGCTGTGAATCAGCGTTATTACAAACGAAATCTGGCAGCGGTAGTGCTCTTGTCTGATGGTATTTATAACGCCGGTTTTCAGCCTGAATTGGCTGTTTCTGACTTCCCTTTTGTGATACACAGCGTGCTTTTAGGTGATACAAGCATTTATCCCGATGCCTCAGTTTATGATGTCAGGTATAACAGAAAAGCTTTGATGGAAAGCATTTTTCCTGTTGAAGTGACGATTAGGGCGCAGCAAGCAAATGGAAAAATCATGCAGGTAAATTTGTTTCAGAACGATGAACTGCTAGAAAGTAAATCGGTAAATATCCGATCCAATAGCTTTTCATCCACCTTGATTTTTTTGATTGAAGCGAATTCCCCGGGTTTAAAAAATCTTAAATTGGAGATCGAACCACTAGAAGGTGAGTCTTATATCATAAATAATGAGCAGGTGTTTTTTGTGGAAGTTATCGAGCAAAAACGACAAATTGCTGTAATTGCTCATGCACCACATCCTGATCTTGCTGCTATTAAATCTGCCCTGGGCGATGGTTATGGATTTGACTTCTACTTTGCTGAAGCCATGCCCAATTCCGATGCAGATGCACCGGATTTGTTGATTTTGCATCAGCTTCCTGATGGTTTGAGTACTGCACAAAACCTCAGAAATTACCTGAATAAGTATCCAAAAATGCCGCTTTTAGTGATAAACGGACAGGAAACAGCCGTAGATAAATTTAATGAGTTGCAATCTGTTTTGACAATAGATCAGGGTCAGAGTAAAACAACTACTGATGCATTGCCGCTGCTCAATAAAAACTTTTCAGCCTTCACTATAGCAGATTTTGAATTAGAAAACACCCAATTGTGGCCACCGCTTCAGGTGGTTTTTGGCGATTACCAAAGTGTTGGAAATGCAGAGGTTTTGTTTACTCAAAAAATAAGAGGGGTAGAAACCGCGCGGCCTTTGATCATGTTTGGGAGGCAAGAAGAGCGAAAAATAGGTATTGTAAGCGGCACTGGACTTTGGCGTTGGCGCTTGTTTCAGTTTAAGGAAACAGGATCGCATCAAAGTTTTGATGCACTTATGGGCAAGTTGATTCAATATGCTGCATTGCAGCAGGATAACAGCCGGTTGAAAATCACGGTTGAGGAAGAATACACGGAAGGAAATCCGGTTCTGATTCAGGCTGAAATTCGCAATAGAAGTGGGGAGCTAATTGTTGAACCCCAGCTCAAAATCAGACTTTTGAATGAAAAGAAAAAGCTTTACTTCGATTACGAGTTTGCAAATTTCAACAAAACCTACCAGCTTAATGCCGGACGACTGGAAGAAGGAATTTATACTTTTGAGGCCACAGCTATGCTGCCAGGAGAAAGCCTTACTGAGACTGGTAGGTTTTCCATTAAAAAATCCGTATTAGAAGGACGTTTATTAGTGGCTGATGCACAACGGATGAAGCAAATAGCAGCTACTACTAAAGGGAAATTCTATCAAACAGCTAATTTTGAACAATTGCTTGTCGATTTGCAGCAGGATGAAAGCTTGGTAACTGTCAGTCATCAGGAAAATCGCTATGAACCGCTTATCAATTTAAAAATGATTCTCGTTATTTTGTTGATCCTGCTAAGCATTGAGTGGTTGCTGCGTAAGATTTTTGGCGCCTATTAATATTTGCAAATCTGTTTATGAACGAGGCTTTAATTGGAATTGTTAGTTTACTTGTCCTAGATATTCTCTTGCGGATATGGTTGATTTTAAGTAATTTGAAATGGCTTGAAAAACCTGTTCCTGCAGTCTTGTCAGGCGTTTATACCCATGGTGTTTATCGCAGATCCCAGCTTTATCAGCGAAGTAGTCTCTGGGTTTCTTTACTGTCGCAATTGGCAATTTGTACCTTGGTACTGATTCTGATTTTAGGTGGCTATGTGCACAAAATTGATTTGCTGTTGCAGCAATATTTCAGCAATGAATACATCTTGGGCGTGTCCTTTTTTGTCGTTATAGGTGCACTTTTTCAATTGGTTCGCAACACTTTTGAAGGCTATCAGCAGTTGATTATTTACAAACGCTTTGGTTTCAAAAATAATCTTGGAACGGTGTTTCGTGGTTTTTCATTAAAAGCCTTATTGGCACTTGTTTTTGGAAGCATGGCTTTTTGGTTTTTGATGTTAAGTTTTAATTGGTTAGGAACAAATTTTTGGGCTGCCAGTTGGCTTTTGTTTGGTCTTATTTATCTGCTATACAATTATATAAATCAGCGCTTAGTAAGTATCATTCGCAATAGAAACTATGTTTTATTGCCAGAGGATTTGAGGCTGTCTCTGGTTAAAAAGTTGAAAATGCACCAAATTGCTATAGAACAAATTTTGGTTAGAAAAAACAATTTGATGGACGATGCTCAGCCTGCTTCCATTATCGGTTGGGGTTCGCGTGTGCGCATTATTTTGAGCGAAAAAGCCTTAAAAATGCTTGATGTCGCTGAAATCACAGCCATTGTCGCACATGAAGGATCGCATAACAAGCGCAATCACTTTTTTGAACTGGTAATTAGTAACTTAATTCAATTGGGACTACTTTTACTTATCTTATGGCTTTCCCTTAGTCAGCCATTTTTACAGCAAGCTTTTGGTGCTGTTGACTATTCGCTTCACTTAGGGCTATTTATTTTTGTGATTTTGTATTCGCCTGTTACATTGATTATCAATGCGTTGATAAATAGGTTGAGTCGGCATTTGGAACGCCAGGCTGATGATGACGTAAAAGAAATTGGACTAGCAGCTGAGCTTGTTTCTGCCTTGAAAAAACTTGCTGCCGAGGAGCTAAAAAACATGACTCCTCATCCTGCTTATGTAGCATTTTATTATTCCCATCCAGCTTTGCTTGAAAGAATCAAACGCTTGCAAAAGAATCGTTAAAAAACTTTTTGTTTTATAAGGTACAAATACTAAGAGTGTAGAAGTTTTTAGTAATTGTTTTTCCTGAAAAAAGTTAAGAAAGTCTTGAGGATGATTTGGAGGTCTTTTTTTGGTGAACTAATCATTGCGTATTGGTTGTCAAGATTAATTCGTTGTGTTTCAGACCGAAAGCGATCTGCATTTATTTGCCACATTCCAGTGATGCCTGCAGGTGCTAAAAATCGGTACGACCATTGGTCTGTTGTGAGCTTTTCGGCTTCATAAAGAGGCAATGGCCTGTTCCCTACTATTGACATATCTCCTTTTAAAACGTTAAAAAACTGCGGTAATTCGTCAAGATTAAAGCGGCGAATAATTTTGCCAAATCTGGTAACCCGGGGATCATCTTCCAATTTAAAGAAAGCTGTGTTTTTGTCTTTTCGACGTTTCAGTTCAAAATACCAGTTTTCGCATATTTCCGTTCCATCGATATATAAAATCGGTGAACAATTTGTGTCCAGCCTGTTGCATTCGGGGCAGTTTTGTTCTTCAGTGTTTTGTTGATGCTTTTTGTTAATAAGATAGAGATTTAGCTCCGATAAAGCACCAAGTTCTTCATCAGCGTTCTCACGCATAGATCTGAACTTCAAAAAGTTGAAAATGTCATAGCCAGTCCCAACACGTTGAGAGATATACAAAATTGACCCTTTGGATTCGAGCTTTATCAGGATGGCTATCAATAGCATCAGCGGCGAACTGAGCAAAATGGCTAAGCTAGCAAATATAATATCGAAAAGCCGTTTTCCAAGACCAATTCTAAAATGTGCAAATGATTCCCTTTCAGATGCTGTATGATTTTTCATGTATGGTTTCCCTATACTCACTTACTGTTAAACAAATGAAGGTTTCTCAGTAGTCCGCAAGCAATAACAATGGTTGATTTGCAGGCAAAAGTAGCAAAATAGACTACATAAATGCCAAAATTGATATATTTCTACTTTATCAGCTCCCGAAAGTTGATATGTAAATTTTGCTCAATGAAAAAGAATAATAAAGGAGTGAGTGGTCAAATATTATAACTAACACAATTTCAAATGAATAATAGTTTTAGTGGAGCACCCTATTCTAAAGAAGAATTATTATAAGTCTCTTTTTTTGATTAGCAGGTAACTGAAAAAGGAAAATAGGCCGGTATAAAAAAATACTAATAGCAGGTCGAAAGTGTCAATATATGTTCGAAAATTAACACCAAATAGTTTCATCAAACTTGTGTTTGGAACATCAATTAGGTTTCCAATGGCCTTGAAAGGCATGTTATGAGCAATAATTTCAGGAAAATAGAATCGAGCTACAGGTTCAAGTACGGAGTAAAGAAGCAGAAATACAATAATAGCAAGGCCACTGCGCTTGAGTATAATTGCCGTGAAGAACGCAATGCTCAAAAACGCTAATAGCTCCAAAAAGTAGGCCAGCGAATA
Source organism: uncultured Lentimicrobiaceae bacterium (assembly GCA_964578915.1). Lineage (GTDB taxonomy): Bacteria > Bacteroidota > Bacteroidia > Bacteroidales > F082 > UBA5536. The sequence continues at coordinate 112 of CAZOEV010000204.1, read as the reverse complement.
ATAGCTTTTTGAAAATACCAAAGCAAAACTTATATCGGATGTATGCTGAAAACTTAAAAATAAGGTAAGCACAAATAATAAAAGTGTTGAAAAAAAAGCCAAACAAATCATA
>CAZOEV010000203.1:0-5480 GCA_964578915.1 uncultured Lentimicrobiaceae bacterium | reverse complement strand
GGCCAATTGGGTTGCGGCCCGCAAATACCCTCCGGTATTGCCCCGCAAATCGAGGATAAGGCGCTGCATGCCTTCAGCTAAAAGCTCGTCCACGGCTTCTGAAAACTCATCATAAGTGGTGGCAGAAAATTTGTTGAGCCGGATAAATCCCGTTTCGGGTGCTACCATATAAGCAATATCCAAGCTATAAGTGGGAATCACATCGCGGGTAATGGTATAATCTATCAGTCCGTCAACGCCCCGTCGAAGCACGCGCACCCGTACCTTCGTGCCTTTGTCGCCCTTGAGTTGGCGCATGGCATCACGGTTGCTGATTTCTATTCCCGCCGCCAACGAATCTTCAATATAGATAATACGGTCTCCGGCCATAATACCCACCTTCTCAGAAGGGCCACCTTTTACCGGATTGATAACCGTAATGGTATCTTTTTCAATTCTAAACGATACGCCAATACCTTCAAAACTACCCAATAGCGGGTCGTTCATCTCGTTAAACTCTTCCACGGTGATATACTGGCTGTGCGGATCCAGTTCCTCTATCATGGCCTTGATGGCTTCATCCTCCAGTTGGGTGCGGTCAATCACATCCACATAATCCTGCTCAATATAGCCTAGGATGCTGCCTAGCTTGGTATCGCTATGGCCGGGAATGCGAAACACCGACTGCTGCTGCATCTCAGGCGTGGCAAGGCGCATGCCGAGGTAAATACCGCCAGCCAGTAAAAGGGAAAAAATCAAAGGAAGATATACAATTCTACGCTTCATAAAATATCGAATTTAGTCAGAAAGATGGGACGTATGCCCTCGACAGGCAAAAGTACTTTTATTTGCCCAACCGCTGTGATTATGCAATTCAAAAAACTGATGTTGAATCGCGCTGAAAAATAAAAAGACAGAAGGATTAATGGCGCAAATTGTTCAATTATTGTTTTCAAAGCCCGTTCCGCGGAGCATCTGCTTCGTGGAATTATCATGCAGCATCCGCTGCCACCTCAATCGCCAGTCCATCCCCATCAAAGGAACTTCACGAAGTTCCTCCTGCACCACGCAATCACCAATCAATGCCCGACTTTGCGAGGCGAATGCTTTGCCTTCAAGCAAAGCTTTCAACGAAGCCCGACTCCGCGAGGAGTTTGTTTGCGCCCCAGCGCTAACAAATGACGTGGCGGTCTTGTTTTACCCCACGTAATCCTCTTCCAATGTTAACCGGTGAGCACTTGTGGTGAGCACTTGTGATGAGCAAAGCGAATCATTTTCTTTAAAATCCATCCCCAAACCATCCCCACACCACATCCATCCCCAATTCGCCACCGTAGCCAAACCCCACCTCAATAAAATCCGAGTAATCCGCATAATCCGTGGACAAAAAAAATCTATAGCCCGAGAAGAGGCACGACGATTCGAGGCTATAGTCCTGAGAGCCTGTCTACCGAGCCAGCCAGGCAGAGCGATTCGGGATGGACGGAAGGATTTGTAACCGCTAGCCCCAGCCTCTTGACTAAGCCCAGCATTTATGCCGGGGAATACTGCCTCGTCTTGCACAAAGGGCTTTAGCCCTGCCACAACTTCACGCTAAGATGTCGCACCTAACGGTGCTCTTTGCCTTTTTGGGTATAAAGATTTCGGTGCGCTGGACCTATTATAGATAGGTTTGTAAACCTTTAAAGTTATAGTTTATACTATCTGCCTTTTCAGATGGGTTTTTAAGTCCAATATGTTTACAAACCGTAATGAATCTTTGAATTTTGAATCAGGAATCTTTGAATTTATTCCCCCGCTGCCAAAACCCACCGCGTGAGTGCATGTTCATCCGCGACAAACCATTCCATACCAAACCACCAAACCTACTTATGCACCTTCTTTACAAACGCCTCTACCTCCGGCACGCCGCCTTGATAAACCAAATAGCCATTATACGGCTCGCGCTCCGTAATTTCATCGTTTATCGGTGTCAACATCAGTCGTTTTACCTCTTCCGGATCATCGGTTTGCCCGAGCACCCAGCCTAACTTGATAAAAGCCACTTCGGGCAACATATTCCCAGCAGGGATAATCCCTTTGGCCATCATATCACGCCCGGTGTCATACACAAACATCTGCACAAATCCCCATATAGTTTGTAGGGTCATAAAAATATGAACGCCTTTGGCGTGAGCCCGTTCGATGGCGGGATACAACTCCTTATTCACATGACCCAGGCCTGTGCCAACGATTATTATTCCCTTGTATCCATTGTCCACCAAGGCATCCAACGTGTCGGGTTTCATTCCGGGATAATAATACAACATCGTTACTGCATCATTAAAATAGGGTTTTATCACCACATTTTTATCGTTGCGCCTTTTGTTGTAGATCGTTTTTATCGGCGTGATCTCCTTGCGGCTAATCATTGCCAGCGGGGTATCGCCGATTGTGCGAAAGGTGCTGCGGTAACTTGAGTGCATTTTGCGCACGCGTGTACCTTTGTGAAGCAGTCCGTACTCGTCAGAAGTTGGGCCAAACATACACACCATCACTTCGGCTATATCCGACTGTCCGGCAGCTTTCATGGCATGCATCAGGTTAAGTGCGGCATCAGAGCTCGGACGGTCGCTCGAGCGTTGCGAGCCGACAAGCACCACGGGCACGGGAAGGTTTTGACACATAAAGGTGAGGGCAGCTCCCGTATGGTGGAGTGTGTCGGTGCCATGACCAATCACAATACCATCCACGCCATTTTCTATCTCTTTGCCAATGGCTTTGGCCAGTGCCACATATTGCTTGGGTCCCATATTTTCACTAAAAACAGCAAATATTTTTTCCGTCTCCAGGTTACAGATATCTGCCAATTCAGGCACTGCGCCGTAGAGCTCGCCTGGCGAAAAAGCCGGTATCACAGCGCCGGTGCGGTAATCGAGCCGCGAAGCAATGGTGCCTCCTGTGCCAAATAGCTTCACCTTGGGAAGGCCGGGCGTAATAGGAAATTCCTTCTCAGGAATTTTATAATTGGCCTTTTTATAGCCTGTCTCTGCCATGGAAAGCACGGTTTTCACATCGACACCAATATTATAGCCGGTGATAATTTTCATCACAATATGCTGGTCATCGTCATTCTCTGATCTTGGCAATACCGTGCCTTCAAAGGTGCCGCGGCTGGTCTCTACCTTGGCCTGACCCCATACACGGGTATTGTATTTTTTTAGTAATGCAAGTGCTGCGCCCTGATAGCCTTGAAAAATATCTTCGCTCATGCTTTAAATGATTTTACGGTATGTGCCAATGTGCTTAAATTGATGTTGCCGGTGGCTGCTTTGCGCAGTTGTCCCATAATCCAGTTGTGTTTGTCGGCGGGAAGCGCACTGTTTTTTCTTGCCTTAAACTTCTCGCTTAGATAGGGAATTCTGGCTGTGATTTCTTCAGCAGGAATCCGCTTGAAACCAATACTCGTAAGCACCGATTCAAAGTCCATGCGGGGATGTTCGGCCAGCTCGTCAATCATTGCCCAAGCCAGTTGATAATCCAGCTTTTGTTCTTTTAAGAAAGCAAATAGATGAAATAGGCTTTGCATCTTCAAGCCTTTTCCAGGGCTTTTGCCAAGCGCATTTTTAAGCTTATGACCGAAAAATGCACCTACAAGCTTTGGCGGGACTTCCAGCTTTAGCACAATTTCTTTGAGGAGTGGATACAGGTTTTTGGAGAAAATATAGGTATAGGTATCTTTAGGAATATTCCATGCTTGTAGTTGCTGATAGCGTGTGATGATATCTTCTGGTAGCTCGGTGCGAAGGCGTTCTATAAGATTGTCTTCGAGTGGAATAGGAGCTGAGTCAGTATCCGGATACATGCGATCGGCACCTGGCAGCACACGTTCAAAAATGGTAGTGCCATCGGTCAGCGATTTGCGCGTTTCGGGGGGGATGCCTTGTAAAGCCATCTTGCAGCGTTCTTCGATGGTCTCTAGCGCGGTAGTTATATCGTTTTCAGGCCCCCAGATTAGCATCAACGCATCCTGTTTTTGGGCATCTACCTGTTTTCCCAGTATTTCCCATTGGGCAGCTGACCAAACTGGATCAGCCATTTCACTATGCAGCAAATGCGGTTTTTCGATGCAGGCAATCACTTTCAGCCGCTGACTAATTTCATCAGCGAAGGCTTGCCCAGGCTGGGTAAAATGCGATAGCGCTCCCTGAAATTGCGGCAGACAAACCAGTTGAAACCAATGTCCGGCTTTTTCAGCTTCCCGAACTTGTGCGGGCAATTCTGGAAGCTGTTCTATAGTAAGTCCTTTATGCCTGATTTGCCAGTTTTTAGGCTCTGAAGCATGCTTCAGTAATTGATCACGCATCAGCAAGAGCGACCACTGCCTGAAGGCTTCGTTGTGCGTGAGTTCAGGAATCCATCGGCTGTGGGCCACGCCTTTTATCTCAACACGGGTACCGCCTTTGCAGCTCACATTCACATCCTGCCTGCCAGCGCCAATGCCGGTGCGCACCTTGCCTGTGCTGCGGTTCAGAAAGCGGATAAAGTCACAGGTTTGACGGACCTCATCGGGATTTACACAATCGGGATAGGTTACGGTTTCTATCAGCGGCATGCCCAGGCGATCGGTTTTATATACGCGGGTGTGGCCGATGTCGGAAATCTCGCGGCACGAATCCTCTTCGATGCTGAGTTGTATCAGACGAATGTTTTTGTGCGGCAACGGAATCTCGCCTTCTACGCCGATAATGGCTGTGCGCTGAAATCCAGCGGGAATGCTACCATCTAAGTATTGTTTGCGGGTAATATGTACTTCGCCCACGATATTGAGCCGCGAAAGCAACGAAATTTCTATAGCAATTTGTAGCGCATCGCGGTTGATGGGAAATGGCGGGTTGTCGTCCACCTCGTAGGTGCAAGCCGATTGATTTTTAATCCGATACACGATTTCTTTGCGGGTCTTGAACTCCATGAGCGCAGTGCCATCATATTCGCCCAGCTCACTTAGCGTAGGCCGCATATGGCGTATGATTTCTGCATCATAATCGTCGTGATCGTTGTATAATCCTGCCGGACAATGACAAAATAGTTTCTTTTGGGTGAGCAATTGCTGGTGCACCTCCAGTCCCGACATAAAGCCAATTCGGTCGTAAGTTTCTTGGGTGGCCTGTTTGCGGGATACATAGCCTGCCCGGGTTTTGGAAGACTGGAAATTGGCGCGGGCATCAAATGATTTATCCATATAAAAAGCGGATTAACTGTAAACGTTTTGAAACCCGTAAAATTAGACCATTTTTTTAAAATCTAAACCAAAGTGCCTGTAAATATTGAGAGAAACCAGACATTTTATTATTGTGAATTGGGACTTCAATATGCTTCAGCAAACCAGTGCTTGAAACCAATAATCTGTCAGGGCTAATGCCCAATGAACGAGGTGTTCCCGTAAAACTCCACCAGACATAGAATCGGCTACATTTTATTTTGATGTGCTGGGAATTTTAACACAATTTGAATTAAGAGTT
>CAZOEV010000202.1:0-5491 GCA_964578915.1 uncultured Lentimicrobiaceae bacterium | reverse complement strand
TATCAACAAAATTAGTCAGTATTTTACGATAATTGTACTCGTTATCGCCTTTGCTGCTTTTGGTTTTTGGCTTACACAAAGCTTGGAAACTGCCGTTTACGTGTTTACTTCCGTTTTAATTATTGCTTGCCCGTGTGCGCTGGCGCTCACTATTCCATTCACTTTTGGCAATACCATGCGTGTTTTTGGCCGGAAGGGCTTTTATATTAAAAAGTCGGAAGTTATTGAGCAGTTACATAAAACTACAACGATTGTTTTTGATAAAACGGGAACGCTCACGCTGAGCCGACAAATGTCAGTTGAGTTTCAAGGTGAGGCACTTACCGATGATGAGCTGCTGTTGGTGCGTTCTATGGTTCGTCATTCCAGCCATCCGCTGAGTGCGGCACTTTATTCGCAACTGAAAGGTCAAGATGTTATTGAGCCTACAAATTATGAGGAAATTCCTGGCCTAGGGATTACAGGGCTTTTTGGTGAAAAGCGTGTAAACGTTGGTTCTAAGCAGTTTGTAACGGGTTCTAGCGAAGCTGATGGCAGCAAAGAAAGTCGGGTTTATGTGAGTTTGGCTGGCGAGCAAAAAGGGTATTTCAGTATCAAAAATGTGTATCGAGACGGCCTCGAAAAGGTAATTCACGATTTGGGAAATCAATACGATTTGCATTTGCTTTCGGGAGATAATGATGCCGAACGCGATCGCTTGCAGCAGATTTTTGGCTCTAATGCTGTTTTGCACTTCAACCAAAGTCCGTCAGACAAAAAGTCTTATGTTGAGAATCTTAAAGAAGCTGGAAAGAACGTGCTGATGATTGGCGATGGCCTCAACGACGCTGGGGCTTTAGCAAGCAGCGACACCGGTATAAGTATTGCTGACGATGTTTTTAGCTTTTCGCCTGCATGCGATGCCATTCTGGAAGCAGATAAATTTGCGCAACTCAACCGATTTATCAGATTTACCGGCACAAGCTTTCGCATTGTTAGAGCAAGCTTTGTAATTTCTTTCCTTTACAATATTGTCGGATTAAGTTTTGCTGTAATGGCCGTGCTTTCACCTTTGATAGCGGCTATCCTAATGCCTGTGAGCTCTGTTTCAGTAGTTATTTTCGCAACTTTAAGTACGCGCTGGATGGCAACGAGAAAGTTGAACTAAACTTTGAATTTGACAGTGCTTATGTCTGCAAAAAGTTTTAAATTAGCCTGAAATAAGGTTATTGGCTCAATTTATTTAGAATCTATTTAAATAGAGCAAGGGGTATAATTCGTTTTAACTACTTCCTTACTTTTGCCTTCAAACCGTAAACAGGAACTTTATTACCGAAATGAGTGCAATCATTTTTCTGATTATAATAGGAATCATCGTGGCAGGCGGCTTTTTGATCGCTTTTATTTGGGCGGTTAAAAGTGGCCAATATGACGATGACTATTCGCCTTCGGTAAGAATGCTGTTTGAAAATAAAAAAACCAAAGTTGCTGATGAGGCGCGAGATGCGGAATCCACAGCTAAAGATAATCCAGATCCAAAAACTTTAACCAAAAACTAATTTTTATGGAGTTACAGAAGTTTACTTATGACAACCGACTTTCACGGCTATTTATGCATGCCACCATTTTTTGGGGGCTTATCGGAATGTTGGTGGGGCTTACTATTGCCATTGAGTTGGTATGGCCAACGATGACGAATGGTGTTTCTTGGCTTTCTTTTGGCCGATTGCGACCTTTACACACCAATGCAGTAATTTTCGCATTTGTGGGTAATGGGATGTTTACAGGTATTTACTATTCCACACCGCGTCTGCTTAAAACGCAGATGTACAGTCAATTACTTGGTAAAATTCACTTTTGGGGTTGGCAATTAATTATAGTTGCAGCGGCTATCACACTGCCTCTTGGTTTTACAGTGAGCAAGGAATATGCCGAGCTCGAATGGCCTATTGATATTGCAATTGCAGTTATTTGGGTGGTATTTGGCCTCAACTTGATTATGACAATGGTAAAACGTCGTGTAAAACACATTTATGTAGCCATCTGGTTCTATATTGCCACTTTTGTTACTGTAGCTGTTTTGCATATCGTTAACTCAATAAACATTCCGGTGAGTTTAATGAAGAGCTATCCAATTTATGCCGGAATACAGGATGCACTGGTGCAGTGGTGGTATGGCCACAATGCAGTAGCATTTTTCTTGACAACACCTTACCTCGGGCTGATGTATTACTTTATTCCTAAAGCTGCCAATCGTCCGATATACTCCTATAAACTGTCGATTATACACTTCTGGGCATTAATTTTCCTCTATATCTGGGCTGGTCCTCACCATTTGCTTTATTCCGCACTTCCTGATTGGGTGCAGGCTTTGGGCGTGGTATTCTCTATCATGCTTATCGCGCCAAGTTGGGGTGGTATGATCAACGGATTACTCACATTGCGTGGCGCTTGGGACAAAGTACGTGAGGATCCAGTTTTAAAAATGTTCGTCGTTGGCGTTACCGCTTACGGTATGTCAACCTTTGAAGGCCCGCTGCTTTCGCTAAAGAGTGTGAACGCAATTAGTCACTTTACCGACTGGACTATTGCCCATGTGCATATTGGCGCTCTCGGCTGGAATGGCATGCTAACCTTTGGTATGATTTATTGGTTGCTGCCCCGCCTTTATAAAACAAAATTATTCAGTGTAAAGCTTGCCAATGCCCACTTTTGGCTGGCCACTACTGGGATGTTGTTTTTCGCCGTTCCGCTTTATTTTGCTGGTTTCACACAAAGTTTGATGTGGAAGGAATTTACTGAAGAAGGCTTCCTGAAATATCCTAACTTCATTGAAACCGTTACGCAGATTTTGCCGATGTATTGGCTTCGTGTGCTCGGTGGAACTTTATATATCACTGGTGTTATCCTGATGATTTATAATGCTGTGAAAACTGTGAAGCAAGGAACTTTTGTACCTACTGAAGATGACGAAGCACCTGCACTTGACAGCCGCAAACCCAATCCTGATAAAGGACACCGCTTTATTGAAGGCAAACCTGTTTTATTTACGGTACTTGCGCTTGTCGCTATTCTTATCGGAGGTTTGGTTGAGTTTATCCCCATGTTTATGGTAAAATCAAACATTCCTTCAATTGCCAGCGTACAACCTTATACACCACTTGAACTTGAAGGGCGTGATATTTATGTGCGTGAAGGATGTTATACCTGTCATAGCCAGATGATTAGACCTTTTAGAAGTGAAGTGGAGCGTTATGGCGATTATACCAAAGCTGGCGAAACAGTTTATGACCATCCATTCCAGTTTGGTTCCAAACGTACGGGGCCGGATTTGGCGCGCGAAGGCGTTAAAACCACGCGCAACTACAAACCCGATTCATGGCACTATAACCACTTTTTGAGTCCACAGAAAATGGTGGCCGAAAGTATTATGCCACCCTATAGCTGGATAGTTGAGAATGACCTGGATATGAGCACTACAGCTGCCAAAATCAGGGTAATGATGATGATGGGTGTTCCTTATCCTGAAGGTTTTGATGAGCGTGCTGTGGATCATTTGAAGAAGCAGGCAAACCAGATAGCCCAGGGATTGCGCGATGGTGGCATTGATGTGGAAGATCAAAAAGAAGTGATTGCACTTATCGCCTATATTCAACGCCTTGGAACGGATATTTACAAAGATTCTAATGAATCAATATTTTCTGAAGAGTAGGAGACAGACTTATGAAAATCGTCACAAATGTGCTTGAAAGCATTGTCAATGTTCAAATTTTTCCAATAATTGGCCTGGTAATATTCCTGTTGTTTTTTGTTATCATGATTTATCGGGTGATGCGTATTGATAAAACTGAAGTTGACGAAATGAGCCGATTACCCTTAGCGGATAACGGCGAGAATTATGAGTCGCTAACTACCCAATATCAATCTGAATTAACCCACCAAAAGCAATAGATTATGACAACAGAAGATAAAAATAATATTTCAAAGGAAGAGAATTATGAGATTGATACCCTGACAAATGACAGGCTGATCTCAGGTCATTCTTATGATGGCATCCAGGAATTGGACAATGATATGCCCACCTGGTGGAAATGGTTATTTATCCTTTCCATTGTATTTGCAATCGTTTATTTGGTCAGGTTATGGGTTTTTAGAGCCGATGACTTGGTGCAAGCTAAAGAGTTTCAAACAGAGATGGCTACCGCTGATTTGCGCAAGGCAGAAAATAATGCTGGCAAAGCAGCTTTCGAGCTGGTGCTTTTAGAAGATGCTACCTCCTTGGCTAAAGGTAAAGAAACCTGGGATAAAATTTGTGCCGTTTGTCACCTCATTGATGGTGGTGGACTAGTTGGGCCAAATATGACGGATAATTACTGGATTCATGGCAATAAGCTGGAAGACCTCTGGAACGTGGTGGAAACCGGCGTGCTCGAAAAAGGAATGATCTCTTATAAGGATCAACTTTCGCAGGAGCAACGCCTTCAAGTGATTAGTTTTATTCTTGTCGATTTGGTGGGTTCAACTCCAGCTAATCCTAAAGAGCCTCAGGGTGAGCTATTTGAATAAACTTAGGCTGTCAGCAACTAAAGTTGACTAATGCATTGAACCACTTTTGTTTGGCAGCCATAACAGCTGCAAACAAAAGTGGTTTAATTTTATAATTGCTAAATTTCAAGCCAAATGAATCAAACTAAAACAAATCAAAAAGCTGACAAGGCTAATCAGGGAAGTTTTCGCGATCATCTTAATACGATTGCTGATGATGGCAAGCGTGCCTGGATTTATCCAAAAAAACCCAAAGGAAAATTCTATAACCGCCGCAGCATCGTAGCATCTATTCTGTTGGCCGTGTTTTTTATTACGCCTTTTATCAAATACAAAGGCGAACCCTTTATGCTCTTGAATATTTTTGAGCGTAAATTTATCCTTTTCGGACAGCTTTTTTGGCCCCAAGATTTTCATTTGGTTGTGCTGGCTTTGATTACGTTTATTGTTTTTATTATTCTGTTTACTGTAATTTTTGGGCGGCTTTGGTGCGGATGGGTTTGTCCGCAAACTATCTTTTTGGAGTTTGTTTTTAGGCAAATAGAATACCTTATCGAAGGCACTTTTAGCCAACAGAAAAAACTTGCTCGCCAAGCTTGGAACTTTGAAAAAATATGGAAAAAGTCACTCAAGCACCTTATTTTCTTTGGAATTGCCTTTCTAGTAGCCAATACTTTTTTGGCTTATTTGGTTGGCGTTGATGAACTTAAACAGCTTGTTGTGCTTGGCCCGCTACAAAACCTTACCGCCTTTTTGGCTTTGCTTTTATTCTCGGGTGCGTTCTATTTTATTTTCGCTTTTTTCCGCGAACAGGTTTGCTTAATCGCCTGTCCTTATGGGCGTTTGCAAGGCGTATTGCTCGATAGCAAATCGATTATTGTGGCTTACGATTACAAAAGAGGAGACCCAAAAGGAAGATATAATCCCAAAGAAATCAGGGCAAATACTGAAAAAGGGGATTGTATCG
>CAZOEV010000201.1:0-5498 GCA_964578915.1 uncultured Lentimicrobiaceae bacterium | reverse complement strand
ATTGATTTTTTCATAATAAATGATAGATGTTAGATTAGTTTATTTTTGTGCGGGTTTGTTTAATGATTCCTTAATGAAACCATGAGAAGCTTAAACAATATCCTTCAAGCAATGTTCAACTCACACAAAATAATAATTGATGGCAGGCATTTATCTCCATATCCCTTTTTGCAAACAAAAATGTCATTATTGCAATTTTTTCTCCTTGGCATCACTCAAAAACAAGGACACATTTTTGCAGGCTTTGAACCGGGAAATAGCTCTTCAAAAAGCATACTTGCAAGACGAAGAAGTACAAACTATTTACTTTGGGGGCGGCACACCTAGCCTACTTTCAGCAGATGAAATTAAACTTATCCTCCAAAATTTACGAACACATTTTAATATCCATCCTGAGGTGGAAATTACTTTGGAAGGCAATCCTGATGACCTGACCAACGAAAAAATAAATCAGTTTATTCAGTTAGGCATTAATCGGCTGAGTATTGGCATACAAAGTTTTCATGGCGATGATTTGGTCTATCTGAACAGAGTTCATGATGCAGCCCAGGCCAAAAGTGTGATTAGAAACGCTTTCGCCGCTGGCTTTGAAAAACTCACCATCGACCTGATATATGGCATTCCTACGCTAACAAATGAGAAATGGGCTGCCAACTTGGATTATTTTTTCGAAACCGGCATCAAGCATCTTTCGGCTTATGCACTCACTGTTGAGCCGCGAACAGCGCTGGCGCAGCTGATTAGAAAAGAGAAATTGCAGCCAGTTGATGAACAGCAGTCGGCTCAGCATTTCGAGCTATTGATGCAGCGCATGGAAGCGGAGAGTTTTGTGCATTATGAAATTTCCAACTTTGCCTTGACAGGCCATTATTCCAAACACAACAGCTTGTATTGGATTGGCGGAAACTACCTTGGACTAGGGCCTTCAGCGCATTCCTATAATGGCGTTTCGCGCCAGTGGAATGTGTCGCACCTTAATAAATACAACGAAACGGCTGGCATTTCAACGGCAGTTTACGAAAAGGAAATCTTGACTTTAAACCAGCGTTACAATGAATATGTGATGACAAGCCTGCGCACTAGCTGGGGTTGCGATTTGGCACATATTCAAAATGCTTTTGGTGAAAAATTTAGCAATTACTGTCTGAAAATGGCTCAGTCTGCCCTTTCGAAAAACTATTTGCAAAATTCCCAAAACGTGCTGCGACTCACCACTGCCGGAAAGTTATTTGCTGATGGTATTGCCGCTGATCTATTTATTGAATAGTAATTTCTATCAGAAAAATCGGCCTTATCCGAGCTCAAAAGTCGTAACGCCAAAAATCTTGTTGATGGCCTGCTTTGGCGGGTTTCCATAATACATTCTGGCGCATTCAAATACATAAACGGCTTTGAATTTTTCAACCATTGCCATCGCCTGCAGATTGCTCACCGGAATATCCAAAAACACCTTTTCGCCCGGAACAGCATTTAGGCAGGCTTTATACAGTGATTCAGCAAGCTGCATATTATCCGCAAACAGCGGCCCAATTTTATAACCCACACCAGCTTTGCGCATTAGGGCAAATCCTTTGATTACGTCATTATCAACATACTTAAACGCATAGCTTTCAGCCATTTCAAGCCAAGGCTTTAAAAACTGTGGTCGCTCAAAGCCAAAACAAAGCGCGTCATAAGCCAGTATTTCAGCAAAATCACTTGCTTCAATGCGTTCAACCGAATCATCCTGCTTAAATTTTTCGCCTTGCCGCTCATAGCGCTCATCCCTGAAAGCCAGCTCAAATCCGCCTTTACGATAAAAATCCTGCATGGCCACAACGCCATCCATCCCGATTGCCGCATCAGCTTGAAGTCGGCCAAGCAAGCGATTTCTGCGTTCCATCCACAGCTTTTGACCTATACCCTGCGACCGAAATTCTGGTTTTACAATAAAAAATCCCATAAAACCAAATTGGCCATTGTAGGAAACAATAGATCCACCAGCAATTAATTGGTCGCCAATAAAATAACCCACAAAACCATCAGGATCTGTGTTCCAAAAAACCGCCGCATCATACGGTCCAGGATTCCAACCTTCCTGCGCAGCCCAAGCTATCAAGGTCTTCAAGCCAGCGAAATCGAGCTGTCGCAGTTGTAAAGTCGATATATCAATCATCTATTCAGTTTTTCGTCTGGAGATATTATTGAAATAAAAGAAAATTCTGCGTTACGCATTGCGTTCGGCATAACAAGCAGCGCCAATAATTCCGGCAAAATTGCGCAGGCTGGCTGGCACAACTTTGGCGTTTACGCCAAGCTGATCGCTGTATTTGTCAAATTTTTTGCTGGCGCCTCCGCCAAGGATAAAAAGATCGGGCGAAAACAACATTTCTAGGTGTAGCAGGTATTTATTGAATCGCTTTCCCCATTTTTCCCAGCTCAGTTCTTCCCGTTCGCGCGCGGCATCGGAACAGTAGCGCTCGGCACTATCGCCTTTAAATTCGAGGTGCCCGAGTTCAGTTGATGGCAACAAAACGCCTTTATTCATAATAGCAGAACCAATTCCGGTGCCTATCGTGAGCAGCATCACCACGCCTTGATGGCCATTGCCAGCGCCAAAAAGCAGCTCACCAAATCCAGCTGCGTCGGCATCATTTATCACCGAAACTTTTTGCTCGCAAGCTTCCGAAAGTAGTTTTTCCACATCAATATTAACCCAGCTTTTGTCAATATTGGCAGCCGTTTGAGCAACTCCATGTTGTATTAAAGCTGGAAATCCGCAACCCACAGGCCCAGTATAATCAAAATGTTTTATTATTTGCTTTACTGTTTGCGCAACTGCTTCGGGCGTAGCAGGTTGCGGCGTCTCAATCCGGTGTCGTTTGCCAATAATAGTTCCATCAGCTGTATTTACCAGCGCACCTTTTATGCCGCTTCCTCCAATATCAATTCCAAGAATTTGCATACTTATTTTTTTTGCTCAAAAATAAACATTCTGTAGTTTTATGCAAGCTATTATGAAATAACCTTGGTAAGACAAAAATAATATTGGTGTTGTGCTTAACAACTACCTCACCATCACTTTCATCACAGAAGACAAACCCCTTTCGTTGGTGAGTTGCAGTAGGTAAAAACCAGCCGGAACGCTTTCAATATTCATCGAGAATTGCTGTTTGCCCGTCATAAAATCCCGTGATTCTATTTTAACAAGCTGGCCATGTGTATTGTACAAGTTAAAAATCAAACTTCCAGCCGTTGGCTGATAAAAACTCAACCTGAGCAAATCAGAAACCGGATTACTCAGCAAGCCAGCCAAAAAAGGATTGCGCTGTTGTTCAAATAAATCGAGGGTTTTATCCACCTGCAATTGTAAAACAACCGGCAAATGATCCGACATATTTTGCAAGGCATAAGCCACTTCTTCCGACACCACACCATTGGCCGGAGGCGCGCCAATACTGCTGTTGAAGTGCAGACCATCTTGCCCGAAAGCTATGTAACTATCCTCGATATAACTGATGCTTTTTGTGCCAAAACGCACCTCATCAGACACCAAAATAAAGTCGAAACGGTCGTCCATTCCGCCCCCAGCAGCGCAGCCGGTGGAGTTGCTGTTGGTCGATTGCGTGTGAATAGCCGCAAAAGCACTGTTGTTGTTCCAGGCGCCCAACTGATCGATGGGATCGATAAAACGAATGGCAGAATTACTATAATTAGTGAGCGTTTGGTAAGCGTCATCCGAACCACTATAGACGTTTAGGTCGCCCATAAAAAGTATATTTTCTTCTGTATAACGTGCTTCCAAATATGCCATCGCATTATCAACCATAATCTTGCGCTTGGCTTCGTCATCATTGTTATTACCCGATTTAAGGTGAGCCACAGCGCATACCACAAAACTGGTATCACCTTGCATCAGATCATTGGAAATATAATACAGCTCATACACATCAATATCGCGGATATAATTTTGCGCCGTGTATTGCGCCTTCAGCCGCAGCTTGCGCGAATCGTAATACATCATGTTTACAATTCCGCTGCCTGCTTGGTTACTTGGCAAAGCTTTTTGGTAATAATTCACACCATCCACATTCAGTGTATTTACCATCAGCCCAAGCTGATTTACTTCCAAAGCTGAAATCTCATTCACGGTAAAAACATCAGGACGAACGGCATTCAGAATCACTTTTAAATGGACATTTTTGTCATCAAGATTATTGTTTTCGTTGGTACAAAAACTAGTATTAGCGCCGTAATAAAGCAAATTATAATGCATCACTGTGAGTGTATCTTCGGCTCGCATGGCCAAAGTCAACAGTAAAAAAGCAGCCAGTGTAAAAAAACGTGTCATAGTATTTAATTGAAGCACAAAAGTAACGATAAGCATTTATCTTTGCCCAATGGAGAATTTGCAGCCAGCCTTTATAGCCATGAATGCGCTTGGAAAAGCAGCAGAACCTTTTCTGTTTGTGCTGGATTTCGGCTTCCGCGAACCAATCGTAAAACCTCTTAGTGAGCTAGATAGCAATGTATTAAAATATCATATTGGATCACATACGAATTCAACACCTCAAATTGGAATTCCAGAAAAAAAACATGAATTTTCTTACCTGCCCTTAGATAAGGAAGTGTACCGCAAAGCCTTTGAAAAGGTGTTGTTTCATTTGCAGCGCGGCGATTCCTATTTACTCAATCTCACTATGCCCGTGCGACTTAAAACCACTTTAACGCTAGAGGAAATTTATGCCCGCAGCAAAGCGCCCTACAAACTTTGGCTTCGCGATCGTTTTACGGTTTTTTCGCCAGAACCTTTTGTAAAAATAATTGATGGAGAAATTTTTACCTATCCAATGAAAGGCACTATTGACGACGATCTTCCAGATGCTGAGGAAATCTTATTGGCAGATCCCAAAGAAAAAGCAGAACATTACACCATTGTAGATTTATTGCGCAACGACCTCAACAGTGTAGCAGAAAACGTGCGTGTGGATCGTTTTCGTTATGTGGAAAAAATCCAAACGAGTAGGGGCGCACTGCTGCAAACTTCTTCTGCAATTAGCGGAAAATTACCATCAAATTACTTCAACGAGCTTGGTACAATTTTTTCCAAGCTATTACCTGCAGGCTCCATCAGCGGTGCGCCCAAAAAAAGAACTGTGGAACTGATCCAGGAAGCCGAAAATTATCAACGCGGTTTTTACACCGGCGTGATGGGTGTTTTCGATGGCAAAAACCTGGAAAGCAGTGTGATGATTAGATTTATTGAACAAGATAAAGATGGATTGATCTTTAAAGCCGGCGGCGGAATCACCGTAAATAGCCAGTGCGAAAGCGAATACAACGAGCTGCTTCAAAAAATATATCTTCCATTTTAAGTCAAAATTTATGCTATTCATAAATGAAACTTTTCCGCTCTTAGAAAGCATTTTCCTGAAAGATGGCCAGTTTCGGCACCTGAAACTGCATCAAAAACGCATTGACTACTCCCGCAAGCAAGCCTTGAATCTGGAAAATAACTT
>CAZOEV010000200.1:0-5501 GCA_964578915.1 uncultured Lentimicrobiaceae bacterium | reverse complement strand
TAGCTTGTTTCTGGACACCCGCCGGAAAAAAGCAAACGGGCTGTTTCCCTTGAAATTAAGGGTCTTTGAAAGCACCACCAGAAAAACAAAACTTTATGCAACAAAGTTTGAGTTTGAAACCGAAAAGCATTTCAATTCAGTTTGGAAAACAGAAAAGCCCCGAAAAATACATGAAGACTTAAGACTGGAATTGCAAGCAGTCGAAACCCAAGCGAATAACGCCGCCAAAACTTTAACCGTTTTTTCTTTTGAAGATTTTGAACAAGCAATGAAGTTTTTGACCAAAGGCCGGAAAAATGTTTTCAGCTATTACCAGCAGGCAATAGAGCAATACAAGGTTAACGATCAAATAGGAACGGCCACCAATTACGAACAGTCTTTGAAAAGCTTAAAAAGATTTTGCCAAAAAGAAACTTTGTTGTTTACTGAAATAACGCCGCAATGGCTTAGAAATTACGAACAGTTTATGACAACAAAAGGTAAAACAGTTCAATCTGGAAGCCCACCAAAAGGCCTTTCAATTACGACAATAGGAATTTATTTGCGCCCACTTAGGGCAATATTTAACACCGCTATTCAGGACAAAACAGCCCCCGCCGACCTTTACCCATTTAGCCACCGAAAATACAGCATACCAGCCCCCAAAGCCACTAAAAAAGCTTTGAGCAAAGAACAGCTTAAACAACTTTTTGCAGCAGAACCCGCCACACCCGACCAAGAAAAAGCAAAGGCCTTTTGGTTTTTTTCTTATTCATGCAATGGCCTTAACGTTGCTGATATTGCCCGGCTACAATACAAAAACATTTCAAAAGACCTGTTAACCTTTCGCCGATACAAAACCAAAAACACCAAGCGAGAACAAGCACCTATTCAGGTTTTTTTGACCGACTATGCAAAGCAAGTGATTGAACAATATGGAACTAAGCCAGAAAGCCCGGAAAGCTTAATTTTTGAAATAATAGACAACACCGCCAAAGCAGAAAAGCAGCACCGACAAATATTAAACTTTGTTAGGTACGTGAACCAGCATTTCGGAAAGTTTGCCACCAAGTTAGATATTCACAATGTTTCTACGTACACCGCCCGGCATAGTTTTGCCACCGTTGCAATAAGACAAGGGGCTGCAATGGAATTTATAAGTGAAGCTTTGGGACATAGCAACTTGAAAACCACAAAAGGATATTTTGCAGGCTTTGAAAGTGAAGCAAAGAAACAATTTGCAGAAAAATTAATGCAATTCTGATCTGAAACGACAAAAGCAAAAAGGACAATATGAACAGTAAAATATACATAACCCTCAAACGTGTTGGATTTAAACCGGAACAATTTAGGCAATTAAACAGCGAAGCCGAAAGCAGCTACAATAATTTATTGAAAACCCTAAAAGACTACCAACTAAAAGCCCCCGAAACCTTAGAAAAATATTGTATTACAGCTTTCAATCAGATAACAGCAGAACAAACCCGGATAATTGAACTACTTGAACATTTTGACAAAACCCAAACCATTGAAAGCAAGTATTATTCAACTGACAGACTTTATTTAACTGAAATACTAAACTTTGCAGGGAGCGCAAAGGCCGCAATACTTGAACATTTGGCCGTTTATAGGCCTGATCTTTTTTCAG
Organism: uncultured Lentimicrobiaceae bacterium; assembly: GCA_964578915.1. Taxonomy (GTDB): domain Bacteria; phylum Bacteroidota; class Bacteroidia; order Bacteroidales; family F082; genus UBA5536. The sequence goes on along the minus strand of CAZOEV010000200.1, from coordinate 3,874 downwards.
GAAATAAAATAGACCTGATTAGGGAATATTTGCCGCCTTTCAATGAAATAAGAAAACAAATTGAAGCCAGCCAACAGCAGCAACCAACCCCAGAACCAGAATACAAACCAAAAAACAAACCAGTATTATTATTTCCACAAATAGCACTTTTGTACGTATTTGAAAACCGATTGATTACACGGGATGATTGCAGAGAAATAGCACAAAGTTTTAAACATGAAGCAAAGGGCAAAGCCGGAGGACTACAATTATATTATGACTTTGCGTATTATTCCGATAGAGTAAACCGCCGAAGCATTCCAAATGCCGAAACACGTAAAACAATGATAAATAAAATTAACCTTTTTCAATCTGTTATTGATTATCCAAATATTTCAGAACAAGCCAAACAGACAGCGATTGAGGAACTTAACACTTTAAAAACAATAGCAAACAAGCACTTTGGATTAGATTTGTAATCGATTACAATCAATTGCAAGCTTTTGCAACGTATAATCTTTGCACAAATTAAAAAATTGTGCAATGAACAACCCTTTTACATTAATCGACTCCCGATTAGAAAACATTGAAAACTTATTGCTTGAATTGAACAGCAAGCAACAAAGCGCAAGCACCCACCAGCCCGGCAAACTCTTAACCATATCAGAGGCCGCCGAGTTCGTGAACCTTGCAAAACCGACCCTGTACCGTTTGGTACACCTGCGACAAATACCGTTTAGCAAACCCAAAGGATCAAAAAGGCTTTATTTCAAACGTGAAGACCTTGCAGCATGGATTCAAACCGGACGAAAACGAACCGTTGCCGAAATACAGGAACAGGCCGCCGACTTTGTGAAAATGCCTACCAAAAATGCAAAGGGCTGAACCAATGGAAAAGAAACCAACAGCCCAGCCCCCGCAAAAAGGACAAAACAAAAATAAAGCTTTTCAGCCTATTTTGCGACAAAACAGAACAGAAGTTTTGGCAGACAATTATTTGAAATATTTTAATTACTACCAAAAGCAGCACCCACACACCGCCCCCAGAAAACTGCAACCCTTTTTTGATAAAATGTATTGCAACCTCTTTCTAACTGTTACCCACAAAACCCGCCGCCCGATATGGAAAAGACTGTAAAACAAGATTTAAGCCGCCCCGAAACTATTTTGAACCATATAAACGGCCTTTTAAAGTTTGAGCCAGCCAACCCAGACGAAAGCAAAGGACTGTTAACCGTAAAGCCTGCAAACAAATGGATACTGGAAAGCAGCACCCGACCAAAGCCCCAAATGCTTTTTGGTGAATTTTGGTTTCAAGATGAACTTTGCATTTTATTTGCAGATACCAACGTTGGCAAATCTATTTTAGCCGTTCAAATATCTGACAGCTTAAGCAAAGGCAAACATATTTCAGGCTTTAAGCTTGAAGCCAAAGCCCAGGCTGTTTTGCTTTGCGATTTTGAACTATCTGACAAGCAATTTGAAACGCGATATTCAAATAATTACAACAATCATTTTGTTTTTTCTGACAATTTGCAACGAATTGAAATAAATGCAAATGCAGATTTAAAAGCAAACCTAAGCTTTGAAGACTACCTTTTTCAATCGTTGGAAGACGTTTTAACAAGTTCAGGGGCAAAGATTTTAATTGTTGACAATATTACATACTTAAAAACGGCCACCGAAACCGCCAAAGATGCTTTGCCATTGATGAAGACTTTAAAAGCCCTGAAAGCAAAATACAACCTTTCAATATTAGCCCTTGCACACACTCCAAAAAGGGATTTTTCAAAACCAATAACCCGCAACGATCTGCAAGGATCAAAGATGCTGATTAATTTTTGTGATGCTGCCTTTGCCATTGGCGAAAGTTCAGAAGACAAAAGCCTAAGATATTTAAAGCAAATCAAAGCCCGAAATACTGAAATAATTTTCGATTCTGAAAATGTTTGTCTTTGCCAGCTATCAAAGCCGGATAACTTTTTGATGTTTGAGCTTATTGGTTTTGGCATGGAACGCAACCACCTAAGACAGCAAACCGACAACGACCGGGAAACGCTAAAAGAGAAAATTTTACAATTGAACCAACAGGGGAAAAGTTACCGGGAAATAGGGAGCGAATTAGGTATTTCACACATGAAAGCCAGTCGAATAATAAAAGGCCTTTAACCACTGTAACACCTGTAACAGCTGTAACACTCTGTTACAGTGTTACAGTGTTACAGTAAGTATATAAAACGCTGTTATTCAATCTATTAAATGTACTATTTTGGCACTGTAACACTGTAACAGTTAGGAAAGTGTTACACCCGTTACAGCAAAAACAAAGCTTATTTTTATATGGAAAATTACCGTTTTCAACTTGAAAAAAGCAGCAAAAAACACCTTTGCCCCGCTTGCAATAAACGCCGCTTTGTTCGTTTTATTGATACCGAAAAACACGAATATTTGCCCCCGATTTATGGCCGTTGCGACCGTGAAGCAGATTGCAATTATTTCCTTTCGCCTTATTCAGATAATTACGCACATGAAATAATAAGGCAGGAACAGCAAAACCAGCCCGGCCAATGGAAGCCCAAACCAATACCAGCACCCAGACCACAAGCCCCGGCAAAACCTGTTTATATTCCTAATGAAATACTGCAAGCCACACAAACCCGACCAATAAGCAAAAATAACTTTATTCAGAACCTTGCAAAAAACGTTCACTTTCCTTTCAATTTGGAAGACCTGAACCATTTAGTAGAACTTTATAAGATTGGCACAATAAGCAAAGGCAACCTTTCGGGATCAATAAGCTTTCCTTTTGTGGACAAAGCCGGGAACGTTCGGGCAATTCAAGTCAAACAGTTTGACCAAAACAACCACACCACCCAAACCAACTTTATACATTCAATAATTGAAAAGGCTTTTAAATATGAAAGTAAGCCTTTGCCCGATTGGTTGACAGCATACACCCAGCAGGATAAAAAAGTAAGTTGTTTATTTGGCGAACACCTTTTAACAAAATACCAACAAAACCCAGTTGCATTGGTAGAAGCTCCCAAAACCTGTATTTATGCAAACTTATATTTTGGCTTTCCTGATGAAGCCCCGACAAATTTACTTTGGCTTTCCACATTTAATTTGAGCAGTTTAAATTTAGAAAAAGTCAAAGTGTTGCAAGGTCGAACAGTTGTATTATTTCCTGACTGTTCAACAACCGGAAAGGCTTTTAACCTTTGGAGCGAAAGAGCGCAACAGTTTTCAAAAGCAATGCCTGCGACCCGCTTTTTGGTTTCTGATCTATTGGAGCAGAACGCAACAGAAGCCGAACGCCAAAAGGGTTTTGATCTGGCAGATTATTTGATAAAACAAGATTGGCGAAAATTCAGGAAACCAGCAAGCCAGCAACAACCACCGTCAAAGCTTGAAGCACCACCACAATCACCCACCGCAAAGCCCAGGGAGCAAACCACCACACCACCACCAAACCCGGCATTGATTGAAACATGGCCACCAGAAACGCCCCAGCTTTGGAAACTGTCAGAACTTGAAACCTTTTTCAATTCAATAGACATACCAGACCAGCCAATTAGATTAAGCAAAGCCGAAACAATTATAAACCCCAGAGAGTTTATAAGCAGCCATTTTGCAGCAGTTAAAGCCAACAACGGCAACAGGTATTTTGAGCCATACAAAAGCCGCTTAGAACGCTTAAAAGACTACCTACAAAGACCACCACAAACATAAGTTAAAACGCTTTAACAACATCAATCTAACAGTTATACAACGTTAAAAATCTTACTTAAAATGAGTAAAAAAAATTAACTAAAGAAAACCTATGTAGAACCGTTAGAACTATAATTAAAACGCTTTAACCCGATCAATCTTAGCATTATATACGGTTATAAAT
>CAZOEV010000199.1:0-5510 GCA_964578915.1 uncultured Lentimicrobiaceae bacterium | reverse complement strand
TTCTTGTTTAGGAAACAAGTGGATTTCAAAAATTCCAGTTTCTCACCTTTTTTAAGCTGATACATAAACAAAAGTATTTAAGGTTGTTCTATCGTTTCAATTCAATCACTCGGCTGTCCATAGCAGGGATCGAAATTTCGTCAAAGTTTTCAAAATAAGTGCGGTGTAACAAATCGGTTCCGGTTTTGAAGCCTTTCAGATTTTCAGCAAAACGGTCTAACTTGATCGTTTTTAGGTCTGGATTGTTGTTCAGAATTACCATTACGGTTTGGTCATCATTATACCTAAAATATACGTAAACGCCATCTTCAGGGATATAATGAGTTAGCTTTCCGGTTTGCAGGGCTTCAGTTTTTTTGCGGTAATGCAGCAAAGTCCTGAAATGGTTCCACAGCTCGTTTTGTTCTGATGTTCTGCCGATAGCTTCAAAAGCGTTCTGCGTATCGCCTGCCCAGCCTCCTGGAAAATCGTTGCGCATCTGGCCGTGGCCTTTATGTTCCTCGCCCGGCGTGCCCAATTCGTTGCCATAATAAAGCTGTGGCGTGCCGCGCATAGTGAGTAGGAAAGTGGCCGCCAGCTTTTGTTTGCTGATGTCTTCCTGCAAGGTGGTGGCGATACGATCCATATCGTGATTGTCTAAAAAGGTGACAATATTGTCTGTGTCGCCATACAAAAAGTCGAGGCTTAGCGATTCGTAAAGTGCTGCCACGCCGCTGCTCCAGCCGTTAGCCTCATTAAAAGCTTTTCCGATAGCAAATTTCAGCGGGAAATCCATCACGTAGTTCAGGTTTGAGTGGAATCCATCGAAATTGTGGTCGTTTTCTTGCCAGTAGGCCACCTGTGGCGAAACATTGAGCCAAACTTCGCCCACTACTGAAAAATTAGGGTATTCGGCCATCAGACGCTGCATCCATTCTTCCATAAAACTTTGAAAAGAATAAGGATACGTATCCATCCGAATGCCGCCCAGATCAACGTATTCCACCCACCAAATACTATTTTGAATCAGGTAGTTAGCCACAAAAGGATTTTTTTGATTAAGGTCGGCCATGGTTACATCAAACCAACCGCGCAGCATTTTATCTTTATCAAAATCAGAGGCATACGGATCAGTAAGCGAGCCGCCACGATAGTTTGAACGCGTGAATTCTGGCCATTCGTTCACCCAGTCGCTCATTGGCAAGTTGTTTGTCCACCAATGTCCTGTGCCATAATGGTTAAACACCATGTCCATAATAATTTTAAGGTCTTTTTTGCGTGCTTTTTCAACCAATTTTCGGTAAGTTTCATTGTCGCCAAAGCGCGGATCAACTTTATAAAAATCGGTGATGGCATAGCCGTGATAGCTGTAGGCAGGCATATTATTTTCCACTACAGGATTGAGCCAGAGCGCCGTAACGCCAAGATCAGTAAAATAATCCATTTGCTGCATAATTCCTTCTAAATCGCCACCATGACGGCCATCTGGGTTTTTGCGGTTGGCTTTTTCGAGCATTCCGGGCATATCGTCGTTGTTGGGATTGCCGTTAGCAAAGCGATCGGGCATCAACAAATAAATCACATCCGATGAGTTAAAACCTTCGCGCATGGCTGATCCTTCGCGCCTTTGGCGAAGTGTGTAGGTGGTTTTATGCGTTGTTTTTCCATTCTGAGAGAAAACAATTTCAAAATCTCCAGGAACGGCTGCCTCAGAAATCTCCAGGTCAATAAAAAGGTAATCGGGATTTTCAACAGCTGAAACGCGTGTCGTTTTCACGCCCGGATAATCAATAGTAACGCGGCTTTCGCCAATATTTTGGCCGTAAACCATTAGTTGAAGGGCTTTGTTGTGCATGCCAGTCCACCAAAATGGTGGTTCAATTTTGACTTCGGCATTATTTTTTTGTGCCTGAAGGCTCAGGTTAAAAGTTAACAAAACCAGAAATAGCAGCTTGAAAGTCAGGAATTTTTTAGTCATCAGGATTTATTTTTTGTGTTATGGCGAATCAAATCGGTGAATTTTTATAATTGTGTAAAGATAATTAAACCATATTGATGGAGAGAGTATTAGAAAAGGAGAAATTCTGTTTTTAAACTATTGGTTTTTATTCAAACGGCTTAACCTCAAATGGTTTGATGCCTCTGCTTAGGCAGTTGACAAATACTGACTAAATCATACATTTTCTACCGAAACCGTTTGCAATCTGAAAATCGACTGAAATAGAGAAAAACAGGGATTTTGAGGGCGAAATTATTTAGTTTTGTTCGTAGCATTAATATCAATATAAAATACTGAAAATGAGTGATAAAGAGGTTATTGGTTCGCTCTGGTCTCAAATATATCCGGAAGCTTCTCACGATTTGCTAAATGATTTTCAAGAAGAGCTAAATGCGCTGAAATCTGCTGACAAAACAGCAGATCCACTGTGGTATCAGGAAGCTGTGGTTTATTCGCTTTATGTAGATTTATTCAACAAGGATTTTGATGGTCTCAGCGCGAAGTTGGATTATATAAAATCACTCGGTGTAAATACGCTTTGGTTGCTGCCAATCCTTGATTCGCCTATGCGCGATGCCGGTTTTGATATACGTAATTACGATAAAATCCGTCACGAGCTTTTGGGTTTGCCCGAAAATCACAGTAAAGAAGAACAGGAAGCGGTTTTTGGAAAATTCCTTGAAGAAGCCCATCAGCGTGGACTGCGTGTAATTTTCGACATTGCCCTTAACCATGTTTCCGAAACACATCCCTGGTTTCAAAGCGCGAAAGTTTCGGAGGAAAGTCCTTTTCGCGATTATTTTATCTGGTCAAAAGACACCAATTTATATAAGGATGCGCGGATTATTTTCAAAGGCATGGAAGCCAGCAATTGGGAGCCATTGGGCGAATGGAATTATTTTCACCGTTTCTTTAATTTTCAACCTGACTTAAATTACCGCAACCCCAAAGTGCTGCTTGATATGTTGCGTCATTTTCTTTATTGGCAGAAGATGGGCGTTGATGGTTTTCGTGCTGATGCCATTCCTTATCTCTGGAAAGAAGAGGGAACTGATTGCGAAAACCTGCCCAAAACGCACCTAATTATGAAGTTTTTTAGGGCAGTTTTGGATAGCATTCGTCCAGGAAGTTTATTGCTTGCCGAGGCGTGCCAACAGCCCAATAAAGTGGTGGAATATTTGGGAGATGGAGACGAGTGCCATGCTTCATACCATTTCCCGCTGATGCCTATGTTTTACAAAGCCATCGCTAGCCAAAAAGCTGCACCGATTAAAAATATTCTAAATCCTGCTGTTACACCGCCTATTCCCGCAGGCACTCAATGGTTTACTTTTTTGCGCTGCCACGATGAGCTCAGTCTCGAATTGGTGTATGTTTCGGAAGAAGACCGCCAGTTTATTCACGAAAATTATTGTTTGCAACCCGAATGGGATTTTCGCCAAGGCGAAGGAATTTCGGCCCGCTTGGCCAATCTTTTTCAGTTCGACGAACGCAAAATTGGCCTGGCTTATTCCATGATGCTCACTCTTCCCGGTACGCCGGTAATTTATTATGGCGACGAGTTTGGAAAGGAAAACGACCAGCGTTTTTACGAGGAAATGATCAAGCTCACCGGCAAAGACGATACCCGCTTTTTGGTGCGTGGAAAAATCAACTGGACCTTGCGCGAAGCCCAGCTTAATGATCCTTCAACGTTCCAATATCGGCTTTTTAATCGTATTCAACGTATGCTCGAAGTGCGCCAGCAGACAGGAGTTTTTGGAAGCGGTAGCATGGATTTTGTTGAGATAGAAGGCAATGATCCGGTGTTGGTTTATTTGCGTGAGAATGAAAATCACAAAATGCTGATAGTTCAAAATTTATCGTCTAAGCCGCAGGCCATCAGTCTTTCACAATTTGGAAGTAAGGCTGTTGATTTGCTACACGACAAAGAATTAGGTCTGAGTGAACAAATTCTGAAACCTTTTGCCTATCATTGGCTCAAAATTGATTAACACAACAGTAAGAAACCCACGATATGAATTTGCAAAAACACTTTGATGCCGTAATTTTTGACCTGGATGGCGTAATTACCAAAACCGCTTTGGTGCATAGCGCCGCCTGGAAGCTGATGTTCGACACCTTTTTAAAAAGCCATGCCGAAAAGCAAGGAACTGACTTTGTTCCTTTTGATCACAAAGGGGATTACCTGCCGTTTGTTGATGGCAAACCGCGCTACAAAGGTGTTGCAGATTTTTTGGCTTCACGCACTATCGAACTGCCTTTCGGTAGTCCGGATGATGCGCCTGATGCGCAAACCGTTTGCGGGCTTGGCAACCGAAAGAATCAGGCTTTTAATGCAGTGCTCGAGGCGGATGGCGTAGAGGTTTATCCTTCTACTGTGTCTTTAATGAAGGAGTTACGCGAAAAAGGTTATCGTGTTGGCGTTGCTTCTTCAAGCAAAAATTGCGAAGGCGTTTTGCGTGCCGCTGGCTTGCTCGATTTGATTGAAACACGCATTGATGGTGTGGTTTCTGCTGAAATAGGCTTGAAGGGTAAGCCGGAAGCTGATATTTTCACTACCGCAGCCGATCGGCTGGGTTGTAGTTACGACCGCAGTATTGTGGTGGAAGATGCCGTTTCGGGTGTGGCCGCTGGAAAAAATGGCCGCTTTGGACTTGTTCTGGGCGTTGCCCGTGAAGAAAATATCACTGAACTCTACGATAATGGCGCCGACATTGTGGTGGAAGATTTGGCTGAGGTAAGCATCGAAAGTTTCAATAAGTGGTTTGCCAGTGAAGCTGAAAACGACAGCTGGTCAATTACTTATCACGGATATGATCCGAAAAAAGAACGTTCGCGCGAGGCATTGCTAACCGTCGGAAACGGCTATTTTGGTGTGCGTGGCGCGATGGAAGAAACCAAGGCCAATCCCAATAACTACCCTGGAACTTATATGGCCGGGATGTATAACCGTTTGATTACTGATGTCGCCGGACGCGATGTGGAAAATGAGGATTTTGTAAACCTGCCCAATTGGCTCCCGGTAAGCTTCAAAATTGAGGGCGGCGATTGGTTTGATCCCAATAAGGACAAAATTATTTCCATCAAAAGGCGTATTGATTTTAAAAATGCCTTGCTCGAACGCGAAATGGTGGTAGAAGACGGCCAAGGGAGGCAAACTGCTGTGAGCAGCAAACGCTTGGCCTGTCTGGAAAACACGCTATTGGCAGCTCTACAATATGAAATTAAACCGTTAAACTATTCCGCCACAATTAGTTTGCGTTCAGGTATTGATGGTGACCTAATTAACGAAGGTGTTGATCGCTACAAATCTTTGGCTTCCAAACACCTGGAGCCTGTGAAACAAGGCTTTGAAGATCCGAAAATGTTTGTGCTGGTCAAGACAAATCAGTCTAAACATCAAATTGCGGAAGTAGCCCGACACCTTGTGTTCTTGAACGGAAAACCAATTCAGCCAGAGACAAAAAATGAAAGTTCGGAAAGTCGCGTTTTCAATGAGTTTAGTCAGGAGTTAAAGCAAGACGAAACA
>CAZOEV010000198.1:0-5521 GCA_964578915.1 uncultured Lentimicrobiaceae bacterium | reverse complement strand
GAGATCAGCGGGAGAAAAAAACAAAAAGAGTTTCCCGCAGATAACGCTGATTAACACAGAAAAAAAACAATCACAAATCAAAAACCCGTAAACTCGTAAACCCATCAACTCGTAAACTCTTCAACGATTCTACTCCCCTTGCCTTTTCAACCAAATCATATTACCTTTGAATGGTCCTTAGCTAAAATTCTGATCTAAAACCGTTGATCATGTATAACCCCATACCGCATTTACCGGACAAATTCGTCAGGCTGATAAACCAGTTAAAACAACGTCAAATCCACCATAAAGTATTGTTTTTTGTAGTCGGATTTCTTGCAACGCTCTGGTTCTTGATTCGTGTAATTCCCAAGCCTTCACGTGCTGCTTATCCCTGCATGAAAGCCACAGCGCCCTTTATGTCGGCTTTCGTGATCTATATTATGAGTTTAGGAGGAGCAGCTTTTGCGCTCAAGAGTTTCAGGCAATCGTTCTTGCAGTCGAAATATTTGGCAGCTTTTGTTTTGCTGATAACTGCCGCAACACTTTACATGGTTTCCACTGCCACTTTTGTTAGTCCTTCCATGGCAAAAAGTGCTGCAACTATCCTAGGAGATTTCCCACCAAATGAACCTATCGGCATTGCTCAGGGTATTTTTCCGGGTCGCGTTGTCTGGATGTGGAATGCCAATGCCACAAACGAAAACTGCACCAACACCTCTAATAATAATGGGGCTATTGACACGGGCGATGACGCCTGGTTTATGGCGCACAACAACAATATTACGATTATCGACAGCATGATTAATAAATCGCTACTGGCGGTCTCGGGTGCTGAAACTGTTGCCGCAGCCTGGGATTTAATTTTTCGCTACTTCAACGAAAACCACGGACAGGGAAATAATGGCTATTCCGAAGGTGAGAAAATTCTGCTTAAGGTGAATGCCACAACAGCTTATGGCGGTTTGACGACAGGCCGTTACAATGCCGAGCTAGCCCGCACAGACGATTTGGAAGTCAATCCATTTTCCGCTGAAACCAATCCTTATGTTGTACTTGCTGTGCTGCGGCAACTGATTTACAAAGCCAATGTGCCTCAAAACATGATTTATATAGGAGATCCAGCCCGCAATATTTACAAGGAGTTTTATACACTTTGGTTTGACGAATTCCCCGAAGTTAATTATCTCGGAAACAATCTTATTCACCCCGAATTAGACGTTGAAGCACTAGGCCGAGAAGCAGTTGCAGTTACTGAAACCGATCGGGTTTACTATTCGGATAACGGCACGGTAATGCCTGATGCCCTCAGCGATAAGCTATTCAAGCTTTTTGATGAAATAGATTATCTCATCAATATTCCAACGCTAAAAGCACACGCCACAGCGGGAATTACGCTGGCTGCTAAAAATCATTTTGGCTCATTCACGTGAAGCTGGGCCATGCACCTGCACACCGGTTTGATGGATGGAATTGATGAACCGATTAGGCTGGGCTATGGTTTGTACCGCATTCAAACGGATATTATGATGCACAAACTTTTGGGCGGAAAAAATCTGCTGATGCTGGTTGATGGGCTATATCCGGGCGAAGATGCGCTGGGCGTTCCTGAAAAATGGCAGTCAGCTCCTTTTAATAACGACTGGTGTTCTTCCATTTTTATGTCGCTGGATCCGGTGGCCATCGAATCTGTTTGTCACGATTTTTTACGGACAGAATATAATGGCGTAACAATTCCTGAAAGTCGACCCAATTGGGATGGCGTGGACGATTACCTGCATCAGGCTGCCGACAGCAGCTTGTGGCCGCAGGATATTATTTACGATCCAGATAACGATGGAATTGTCATCGCTTCTTTGGGCGTTCATGAGCATTGGAATAACGCGATGGACAAAAATTACAGCCGAAACCTGGGTACAGGCGAAGGCATTGAGTTGATTAAAGTCCATGAAACTTCTATCGGCTTGCCCGAAATGGCGAATAACTTTCAAATCCGTTTTTACCCAAATCCCGTTTCTGATGTACTTCAGCTGGAGAATAAAGGCAGCCAAATAATAAAGTTTGAAGTGCTTACTACCGAAGGTAAAAGCTGCTTTGCTGGAAGTTTAAATCCGAAAGCGTCAGTTGCAAAGGATTTTAAACCCCATAAAAGCGGCATGTATGTGCTGCAAATAACCGACGGAAAAGCGATGCAAAACTTTAAAATAATTAAACTGTAAAACCTGAATTATGAGCAGTATAAATATTTCTATAAACCGAAAAGAAACCCTTATTGCCAGTTTGTTAAATATTTCGGCACTGGCTTTTATCTACTTCACCCCTGCCCTTTCCCATATTTTGAGCTTGCCCATCTATTTGATTGAGCCCATGCGGCTTATGCTGATTCTGGCTTTGGTTCACACCAATAAACGAAACGCCTACCTGCTGGCTTTTACCCTTCCGCTTTTTTCGTTTTTGGTCAGCGGACATCCGGTTTTAGCCAAAATGTTGCTGATTTCGTTTGAATTGGCATTGAATGTTTTCCTGTTTTACTATATCAGTAAACGCACACCAAATGTGCTATTCGCTGCGCTCGGAAGCATCTTGCTCAGCAAAGCCGCCTACTATCTCGTAAAATTTGGCCTGCTACAAATGCTTTTGCTGAATGGAAATTTGGTTTCTACGCCAATTTTCATTCAACTGATCACGACTTTGGTTTTCAGTTTTTACTGCTACCTGCTTCTTCGTAGCCGAAAATCGGCATAAAAAAAACGGCCTCCATTTAAGAAAGCCGTTTGTATTGAATCTGTTGGCAAAATCTATCGCACAACAAGTTTTTGTGTCGTACTTCCTTTGGCTGTTCTGTTTTCGATCACATAAATTCCAGAAGAAATCGAAGCAATATCGAGCTGCATCTTACCGGAAGTCATTCTCTGACTTAATAGGACTTTCCCATTCAAATCGTAAACGAAAACTTCCGAATCGTACATTGTTTCAATAGTAACGAAAGAGGAAACCGCTGGGTTGGGATAAACTTTCATGCTGGCTTCTGCATTTTCGGCGAGCGCACTGACAACAGTAACTTCAAATGCTGCAGGCAAAGAAACATCCCCAGCAACCATAGTATAACTACCTACAGTTGCAGTAAAAGGTATGTCAATTGTTGCCACCAGACTTAAATTATTGGTAACATTGACTTGAGAAGCCGTATAAACTTCGGCAGCATTATTCACATTAACTATAGAAACAGCAGGAGTCTCTCCAGCCCAGTTAGTATTGAATCCAACCACAGTTATTTCCGGGCTGCTTCCTTTTTCAGCGGAAGCTGGATTAACCGAAACCAAAGCTGCTGGTGCGGCGGCATCAACGAATAAGGATGATGTATAAATCATATCGCCAGCCGTATTTCCATTTCCATTGGCAGCATTTACTGCCACATAAAAACGAACCTGACCAACATCAGTAGCAGGTGCTGTCCAGCTGGCCGACCAAGAGGTGCTGGCTCCTCCGCTGTTTCCACCAGAAGTGTGCGTAACGGAATTTCCGCTATTGACAAGGCGCGTACGCGATGCTTCGGTAATAGCAAAAGTCCCTGTTTTTGATCCAGTTGCTGTTTCGGCAGTAAGTTCAAAGCCATATTTTCCAGCGCCAGCAAGTGTGCCTGTTACGGTCATCGTATAAGTTTCACCTGGCGTATAACCCTGAGCTGGGATAGTAGAAGTAACCCATCCAGCTATCGAACTGGCTGTTCCAGAGTGGCACTCGGTACAAGTAGCACCATTATCTCCCGGGCTTCCAGATTTCCCTCCTGGACTTCCAGAACTACTGGCATACAGAACGAAAGCCATTGGAATTAATAAAAGGTAAAGGAATTTGTAAATTGATTTCATAAGCTTGTTGATTATTACTATTTATAACGGGTCTAAATTACACTAAAATTATCAAACAGCTTATGTTTTGACATTTTTTTGACGAAAAAAAATTGACAAGGGCTTTTCTATACACATAAAACAAGTTGTAGTATTAAGAATGATATGCTTAGATTTCATAACCAGAAAACTCACCAAATTATCAATTTCCTGGCAGCGTCAAAAACGTTCAAGCACGTGAAAAAGAGGTGTTTTCTTTTTGACTGTTAAGGAACATCGCTACAAGTACTTTGTCAGTTTTGTTGATTTTGCTATCGAACGACAATTGCCCGGCTAATCACCACATCGGTTAACATGCCATCGCACTGCCCTCTTATAGTAATGGTTTGTCCGGTTTCAATTTGCTTAGTAATTTTGGGGTTTTCCACCACAAAGCTACTGTCCAAATAAGCACTTATACCAAAAAGCATATCTTCCAGAATAATAGCATTGAGGATTTCTCCCCTATCCAAAGCAACAATTTCTCCACGCAGCTCAATTATTTTACCCAAATATTTTTCGTTGGCAACTATTTCATCCTTAGTGTATTCGCTCAAGAATGCGGCTGAATTGAGTTCGAAATGCGGTTCGGTTTTCTCCATGTTTTGATGAGGCCGCATAAAGGCGTACCAATAAGCACCTGCTCCAGCCGCTACTGCCAACACCAGAATTATCAAAATAATTTTAGTTGTAGCTGTCATAATTATCTATTGAAAGGTTCATAATTTACATTCACAGAGACGCTAACTTCTTTGGCGATTTTGTCTCTGACCACAGCCGGAATCTTGATTTCAAAATCTTCTGCCGACACCACAAACGCGCAGCTTGCTTGTATTCCCCCATTTTGAGGATGTAAAGTCGCTTTCGCAGTTATTTTCTTGCTTACGCCATGTAGGGTGAGTTCCCCTTCCAGGTCAGCCTCCTGCGCTTCCTCTTTGTCCAGATCGATGGCTGCCCAATTAAGGATTTGTCCTTTAAAAACTGCCTTGGGGTATTTCGCCGACTCAATATAGTTTTCGTTAAAATGCTCTTCCATCAGGGCATTTTTAAACTTAAACGACTTTATAAGACCCGCAAAATTGAGTTCTCCGTCAGCAATTTTCAGGAACGAAGTAACTTGATTATTTTCGGCATGTATTGTCTCCAGCGGGGTGGACGAGTCGAATATTACCGTCCCTGTTTTTGTGAAATAGACATCTTGGCCATAAGAAGTCACGGAGAAAATAACAAGAAGAAGTATCAATATATTTGGTTTCATCATTGAAATGGATTTGTATAGATTATTGTTGCTATTATTTTTTAAAAGAGAATACCCTGGAAATGTTGAAACCAAAATGGATTCCGCCGTCGCTCCAATCCTGGTTGTTCTCGCCCCATATAAAACCACCTTCACGCATTGCCAACGAATTTGAAAGCAAGAGCTGAAAAACATGGCCACCAGTTTCAATATCTACCCCAAACGAAAAGGAATTTGGATAGTTGTAAGAAGAATCATCTGCACGGAAGGCATAAAAATATTCTGAAGTGATGGCGATCCGCTTAGAGATTTTATAGCGCCCACTAAATCCCAGGGCAAACAAGTCATTTTTATCGTTACTTTTTGAAACAAGATTTTTGTGTACAAGCGTTGGTGATAATTGAAGACTTAATCTCTT
>CAZOEV010000197.1:0-5539 GCA_964578915.1 uncultured Lentimicrobiaceae bacterium | reverse complement strand
TTTTCACCAAACTTTAATAACTGTAAATCAATATTTTAAAACATGAAGAGTTTCTCCATCATGCGTTATTTTGGTCTAGTCGTTCTGCTAGGTTTATTTGCAAGCGAGCTAAATGCGCAACAGCTTTCATTTGATTTTAATAATGAAGCAAGCCGTGAAGGCTTTAAACTGACAGCTTCCAAAACAAGTAGTGTAAGGCTGAGTCACAACCTGACCAGCATGCGCTTGGAAAACATGGAAACAGATAAAGGCAATGGTCAGATTATCAGCTTGAATGGCATTTATTTGCCTAACAATGCCGGCGCGCCAAACTTGCCGGGAAACAGCCGCTACATTGCTGTTCCAAATGGCGCATCAGCCAAGCTAATCGTCCATAGCTACGAGAAAGAAACCATAGAAAATGTTGACTTGCTGCCGGCTGCTCCTATTCAGTTAGACACTGATGACAGCCCTGCCGATTACAGCAAAAATCAAGTAATTTACAGTAAAAATGCGTCTTATCCGGCTGAGCCTTTCCTGCTCTCTGCCGTTGATAATATCCGCGGTCTGGATGTGGTAATGCTCGGCATTACACCTTTTCAATACAATCCAGTAACCAAAGAACTTATTGTATATCACAATATTGAGATGGAAGTGGTATTTGAAGGCGGAAACGGAAATTTTGGCGACAACAGACTTCGCAGCCGCTGGTGGGATCCTATTTTGCAAGATATGGTACTCAACTCCGATATGCTTCCTGCCATGGACTACAGCCAGCGCCAATCAGGCCGCGAAACGGGAGCCGAATACCTTATTGTAATTCCTGACAACGATATTTTTGAATCTTGGGCCGACAGCATTCGTATGTTCCGCACACACCAGGGCATCAGCACGATGATTGTAAATGCCACCGAAATGGGCGGCAATACGGTTGCAGCTTTCGAAAACTATTTTAACAATGCCTACAACAGCTGGGATGTGCCTCCATCAGCCGTTCTGATGCTGGGCGATTACAGCACAAATGGCAGCGCGGGTTTGGTTTCACATTTGCTCAACGACCATCCGGGCGACTACAATCCATATATTTCTGATAACCCATTTTCTGACGTGAGCGGAAACAATTTACCTGATATGGTTTTTGCTCGCATCACAGCCAATACCGCTGCCCAACTGGAAAATATGATTCATAAATTTCTAGATTACGAGCGCAACCCGCCTACCAATGCCGCTTTTTATGATAATCCTATCACAGCAATGGGCTGGCAAACAGAACGTTGGTTTCAGTTATGTTCTGAAATCGTGAACGGTTTTTGGGAACATGGTCTAGGAAAGAATCCCGTCCGCGAAAATGCTATTTACAGCGGATCGCCTGGTGGCAGTTGGTCGTCCAACTCCAATACTTCACAACTGGTGAATTATTTTGGCCCTTCGGGACTCGATTATATTCCTACAAACACAGCACACCTGACTGATTGGGGCGGCAATGCCACCCGCATCAACAATGACATCAATAGCGGCGCTTTTATGCTACAGCACCGTGATCACGGTTACGAAAGAGGTTGGGGTGAACCCGATTACAGCAACTCCAGCTTGGACGGACTTAGCAACGAAGACCTTACTTTTGTATGGTCAGTGAACTGCCTCACCGGAAAATTCGATTATGGCAGTGAATCTTTTACGGAGAAATTTCACAGGCACGAATATGGTGCTGTAGGTATTATTGCCGCAACCGAAGTTTCTTATTCGTTTGTAAACGATGTGTATGTTTGGGGAGCTTTCGACAATATGTGGCCTGAATTTATGCCTGATTATGGAAGCAGTTTCGGACAGAGATCAATCATCCCCGCCTTCGCCAATGCGGCAGGAAAAATATTTTTAGAGCAATCAAGCTGGCCCTATAATCCTCAACATAAACCGATTACTTACAACCTTTTTCACCATCATGGAGACGCTTTCCTGAATGTGTATTCAGAAATACCCCAACAATTGGCCGTGAATCACATGCCTGTTTTACTCAGCGGCCTCGACTTTTTTGAAGTTACCGTAGAAGAAGGATCCTGGATTGCTTTGACCAACGGCGACCAAATCATTGGTACAGCAGAGGCAGTGGCCGGTACTACATTAGTTCCAATAGAAATACAGGAGCCGGGCTCACAGATCAGGGTTACGATCACAAAACAAAACTATTACCGTTACGAAACAATAATTGACTGTATTCCTCCAGATGGCGCTTATGTTATTTTCAATGAAAATATTATAAACGACGAAAGTGGAAATAATAATGGCATCGCTGATTTCGGTGAAATAATTATGCTGGATATCGCGCTTAAAAATGTTGGGAATGAAGATGCTGATGCCGTTTCGGCTGTTTTAAGTTGCGAATCGCCTTTTGTAACTATTCTTCAAAACACCTATGACTTTGGAATGATTGAAGCCGGCAGTCTTATTATGGAAGAACAGGCTTTTGAGTTTGAAATCACTGATGACATTCCAGACAACACGCTGTTAAGCTTTGAAATAATTATGACTAGCGCCGACGAAAGCTGGACCAGTAGTTTTAGCATAAATGCCAGTGCGCCTGAGTTTAAAATCAACAATTATACTGTTGACGACAGCGGGGGAAATAGCAACGGTCGCTTAGACCCAGGCGAAACAGCTATTTTAAACTTCAGTCTGGAAAATATTGGCGGTAGCGCATCAGGGGCAAGTCTTGTCAATTTGAATATGACCAACCCTTTTATTAGTCCAGTTAATACTGAGGTGAGTTTTGAAACTATTGCAGCCGAAAGTATCGTAGAGGCTTCCTTTGAAGTATTTATAAATCCTGCCGCGCCTATTGGTGTTGCAGCCGATTTTAGTTTACAGCTTTCCTCTGGAGCTTATCTAGCAGAAAAAGCTTTTAGCACTAAAATTGGCCTCATAGTAGAAGACTTTGAAAGTGGTGACTTTGAAAACTTTGGTTGGTTGTTTAGCGGTAACCAGCCTTGGACTTTAACAGAAACAGGTGCTTACGAAGGCCAATTCGCTGCTAAATCGGGTGCTATCGCTGATAACCAGAGTTCGCAGATTATGGTTGGTTACGAAGCGGGAAGCAATGATACGGTTTCCTTCTATTATAAGGTATCATCTGAAACATCTTACGATAAACTAAAATTCTATATTGACGGTTTAAAAGTTGGCGAATGGTCAGGAACTGTATCCTGGACAAAAGCTGCATTCCCTGTTGAAGAAGGCATACATCAGTTCCGCTGGGAATATGTAAAAGACGGTTCGGTTATTGGCGGAGAAGATTGCGCCTGGATTGATTTTGTTGTGCTTCCACCCGAAATCACTACTATGGCTTGGGCCGGATATGATCTAGAAAGCTGCGAATCAACGCCTATTCAACTAGAAGGATACGCTGCTTATTATACTGATTTACTTTGGGAAACAACAGGTGATGGCAGCTTTGATGATGTCGCTATCCTGAACCCGATTTATACGCCCGGATCACTTGATATTGAAAATGGCGGCACCACACTTCAACTTACCGCGACAGGCGAGACCGATCCCATGACGGATGAACTTTCATTGACTATTGTAAGCAATCCACAACTCAATTTTGAGAGTGAGGCAGCAATTTGCAGCGGCGAAAACTACATCTTCACTACGGGTGAAGCCAGCGATTACGAATCACTTTACTGGTCAACAGCTGGCGATGGTACTTTTGATGACCAGAATGCTTTACTTCCGGTTTATATTCCAGGAGAAAATGACCTGCTAGCCGAAACAGTAACTTTGAGCTTAGTAGCAGCGCCAAACGGTGGTTGCGAAGCAGCTTCCATTGATTTTGTGCTGAATATTCACACGTTGCCAACCGCCTTAATCAGTGGCGATCAGACCATCTGCGAAGGCGAAGAAGCAACGGTAGAAATCACACTGACTGGCCAATCACCCTGGATGGTGATGATGGAAGGCGGCATTGACCCTATGGAAATTGAAACTGCTACTTACCTGATAAATCTGACGCCAGAAGAACCTATGACCATGACGCTGGAATCAGTTGCTGACGGCAATGGTTGCTTCAATTTAGCAGAAGGAAGTGTAAGTATTGCAATGAATTATGCGCCTCAAACACCCGGAACACCAAGCGGTGAGGTTTCTTTGGATCTGAATGAAGTTTCGGAAAGCACTTACGACATTTTGCCTGTGCCAGAAGCCGAAAGCTATAACTGGACGCTGATGCCGGAAGAAGCTGGAACTATTAGCCCAGAAAGCACTACTGCCCTTGTGAATTGGAATGTTGATTTCAGAGGTCAAGCCACACTCAAAGCAAATGCCGTAAACACTTGTGGCGAAAGCAATTGGAGCGAAGAACTCGCTATTGATTTATTCAGTACTATTGGTTTGGAAGAAAATGGTTTTGGAGCAATAAAAATCTATCCCAATCCAGCCAAAGACCAGCTGACACTCGATTTCGGCGATATGCTGAATGAAAAAGTAATACTGCGCTTAAGCAATATGATTGGTGAGGTAATTTTGGAACAAGAAATTCCTGCATCAAGCAACCAGCAATTCCAGCTTTCGCTTAGCGAATTTGGTAATGGAAGCTATATTCTGACGCTGGAAACTTCTCAGGCTAAACTTAACAAGCCATTGATAATAAACAGATAAGCTGTTTGACCGCAATAAAAAAAGCCAGCCTTCGGGTTGGCTTTTTTTATTTGTATGTTGAGATTGGTTCTACAGCTTTATTGCCAAAAAATTTAGCTATCCAGAATATTGCTTTTTTTTCTAGGGCTTTACTCTACTTGAATCATCATATAAGATTCGTACTAATGTTTTCGAGCCACCCCGTCTCCGACGAGGAAAAGCAAGATATTTTTCTGGTGTCTATTGAAGGTGCGCTTTGATTTCAAACATCAAATCAAAGCAATTCAAACAGCAAGATCACCCCTCAGCTGCTTCTTTCTTGCTTTTCAAATAATCGTATATTTCTATTTGTGAGCGTACTTTCTTATCTGTTTCAACCTTGGGTTTATATTGATTTACCACTTCAGTATTGAGGAGCCTGGCTTTGCTATTGTCGCTTAGTTGAATATTTAGCATATCAAACAGCTCTTTTTGTATTGATTTATCCTTGATAGGTGTGGTGACCTCAAAACGGTTATCCAAATTACGTACCATCCAATCGGCTGATGAGATATAATAGAGTGGTTTTCCGCCATTAGCAAAGATAAAAACACGGCTGTGTTCTAGAAAGCGGTCAACAATACTTACCACCTCAATGTTTTCACTTTTCCCGGGCAAGCCAGGAATCAAAACACATATTCCCCTGCAAATAATCTTTATTTTTACGCCAGCACTACTTGCTTGGTAAAGCTTTGTCACCAATTTGGCATCAACAATACTATTGAGTTTTAAGATTAACCAAGCTTCTTTCCCTGCTTTTACATTACGTATTTCTGTGTTTAATAACTTGATAAAATGATTGCGCATACCCGAAGGTGATATTACCAACTCACTAAAATCTGGTGGTGCATAAGGTGTTTTAAACAACTGAAACATTTTATCTACCTCT
>CAZOEV010000196.1:0-5551 GCA_964578915.1 uncultured Lentimicrobiaceae bacterium | reverse complement strand
CTCGGCATATTTTGATAGCAATTGGTATCAATGTAATTTTTGTGGCTGCTTCTTCAATCAGCTAAATCCCGCTCAGCAGGTAGTGGCCTGTCCGCTATGCGGAAAAAAGCATTTCCAACAGATGGAAGAAGCTGAATTTACTAACCTACAATCTAAATAGTCATGAAAGTCGCCATTGCATCACAAGGAAATACGCTCGATCACGCCATCGACTTGCAGTTTGGCCATTGCGCCTATTTCGTGATTTACGATAAAGAGACCGGTGGCTTGGAAATCAGTCCCAACCCCTTTCGGGATGCACCTGAAAAGGCGGGTATACAAGCAGTTAAATGGCTGGCTTCTAAAGATATAAAAACCCTGATTGCAGGTGATTTCGGAAAAAAAATACAGCCGCTGCTCGACCAGTTAAGTATGCAACTTATCGTGCTAAAAAAGCCTACCACACGAATTCAGGATATTATAAACCTTTTAAACCATTAATATAATGCCAAACTTAGACAAAACAGGCCCCGAAGGAAACGGCCCAAAAACCGGAAGAGGGCTTGGCAAAGGCAGTGATCTGCATAAAGAAGAACTGCTAGGAAAATTAGGAAAAGGACAAGGCAAACGCCGACATACCGAATGTGCTGACGAAACAGGTCTAGGAAAAAGAACGAATTATAACAAACCTAAAAAATAAGGAGGTTATTATGCCAGGATTTGATCAAACAGGACCTACAGGAAATGGCCCACAATCAGGAGGCCGCAGAGGCCCTTGTGCAGCAGAAAATACCGCACAAAACCGCCAAAGAGGATTTGGCAGACGCATGAGAAATAACAACGAAAACCAGCCAGGAACCGGAGAAGATTGGCGCCCAAACAAAGGCAATGGCCAAGGCTCAGCCTTCGGCAGCGGAAACGGTCCGGGCTTTGGCGGAGGTCAACGCAGACGCTTTCGCAGAGGACAAGACTAATTTGCTTAAAACGCAATAGAAAAATCAAAAACCTCTTAACCCGCAAACTCATTAACTCTTAAACTCATTAAACCATAAACTCGTTAACTCATAAACCCGTAAACCCTTAAACTCATAAACCCGTAAACCCTTAAACTCATAAACACAAAAAAAATGAATAAACGTATTGCCATCCCCATGGCTTCCGGCAAATTGTCGGCCCATTTCGGACATTGTGAAGCTTTTGCTTTTGTTGATGTTCAGGACAATAAAATCGTTAAAGTTACCAGCTTTGACCCGCCCGAGCATCAGCCCGGCACTTATCCACGTTGGGTTGCAGCCCAAGGCGCTACTGATGTGCTAGCAGGTGGCATGGGTCCACAAGCCGTAACACTTTTTAACGAAGCTGGCGTAAATGTTTTTGTTGGCGCTCCCGTAAAAACTGCCGAAGAATTGGTAGAAGATTTCCTCAATGATCGCCTCAGTTTGTCAGCAAACTATTGCGACCACGATAGCGAAGGACACGAACACGGACATGGTCATCACCAATAAAAATAAGGGTTTGCGCGATTCCCGCTGCGGCGATTGTTTTCGCTATGGCTTTAACTGCCTGCTCGAAAAACATGCTGCCATCGGCAAAACCGAAAGGCTAGCTTTAACGGATCACCTAGAACAGTTGATTCAGAAAAATGGCTTGAGCAGTCCGGAATTGCAACAACAACTTAACCGGCATTTTAGGAAAATTTCCGGCATTGCTGATCCTTATTCGCAAGAAAAAAGGACCAGCAATGCTATTGCCAGTCAGCTATATCAACACTGGAAACCAAAGGTACAGCAAGCAGAAAATCCGCTACAAATGTCACTCCGCCTTGCAATTGCCGGAAACATCATGGATTATGGTGTACTTCAGGAATTTGATCTGAAACAAACGATTCAGGAAGTGCTAGACGAAAAATTGGCAATTGACCATTCAGAAAGGCTTTTTGAAGCCCTGGGTAAAGCCGCTAATGTGCTTTATTTATGTGATAATACAGGAGAAATTTTTATGGATAAACTGTTTATGGAAACACTTAACCATAAAAATATAACGGCAGTCGTAAGGGCTTTTCCCGTTCTTAATGACGCCACAATTGACGACGCCCATCAAGCTGGAATACATGAGGTTGCGAAGCTTATCGACAATGGATCTGATGCACCTTCTACAATTTTGACTGATTGTAGTGTTGAATTTCAGAAAGCTTTTGAAGAGGCTGATCTAATCATTTCCAAAGGTCAAGGAAATCTGGAAGGGCTGCTGCAGCTGAAAGATTCGCGCATATTCTTCCTACTGATGGCAAAATGCGATGTTATCGCTGATTTATTGGACGTTCAAAAAGGCGATATTATAGTATATAACCCTTAAGGAATTATGGAACTGATTTATGTGATAGTAGCATTGATTGCTGGCAGCGTGGGTAGCGTTGGACTTGCTGCCTTGATGTTATTGCTGCCTGATCGAAAACTTGACAACTTGGCCACCTTGCTGATGTACTTGGCAGGAGGCACTTTGTTGGGCGCTGCTTTCCTGGGCATGATACCCAACGGAATCAGTATGATTGGCGCCCGTTCCATGATGCTAGCTGTGCTGGGCGGCATCCTATTTTTCTTTGCGCTAGAAAAAGTCATCTTATGGCGTACTTGCGGCAATGCTGATTGCGATCGTCATAAACAGGCTGCTGTACCCATCATTTTAATTGGCGATGCCTTTCACAATGCCATTGATGGAATTGTAATCGCAGCATCCTTCCTCACCTCTTACGAATTGGGAGTTTTTGTAACGCTTTCGGTGATGATGCATGAAATTCCGCAAGAGCTGGGTGATTTTGGGATTTTACTCAAAGGTGGACTCTCCCGAAAAAAAGCCATTTGGTTTAATTTGCTTTCTGGAAGTACAGCATTGTTTACTGGCATTTTAGCTTATTATACGCTGGAAGCGATGCAATCGCTGATACCTTATGCGCTGGCGCTTTCGGCAGCAAGTTTTTTGTATATCGCATTAGCCGACCTGATTCCTGAAATGCACCGCAAATCTTCCGTAAAATCTTCCGTGATACAATTTGGACTGATTTTAACAGGTATATTATTGATTTATATCATCCTAATAATTAAATAGCTATGAAAGATAAGACTACTAAAATCGGAATTATTATCTGCGATCGCTACCGCTTATGCGCAGGGGGAAAATGCTTTAGGGCAGCCGAAAAACGTGAAGGCTCTTTTACACGTTATCAGGATCAGGAAATTGAACTGGTTGGCTATACCAGCTGTGGCGGATGTCCGGGTGGAAACATCGAATACGCGCCAGCCGAGATGAAAAAAAATGGTGCCACAGTTATTCATTTTGCAACAGGTTTTCTGGTAGGCTACCCACCTTGCCCTTTTATGGAATATTTTAAAGAGTTCATTGAAGCGCAGTATGGGATGGAAGTAGTTTTTGGAACCCATCCAATACCTGAAAAATATTATCTGACTCACCAGAAACTCAATACATGGAACACACCTTTCCTGCAGCAGGCTGTCAAAGAGAGTCTACCAAATCAACAGCTTAGACTAGCCTATGACTGATTTAGGCACATCTAAAACTGCAATATAAAGTTGATTATGACCCACAAAAAACCCTATAGAATTGCGATTGCCAGCGGAAAAGGTGGAACAGGAAAAACCTTGATTTCTACAAATTTGGCTGATTATCTGGCGCAAGAAAATGCGGTGGTTTTGGCTGATTTGGACGTAGAAGAACCCAATGATGCGCTATTTTTTAAAGCTGAAATTCAGCATTCCGAAATCCAATACAAAATGATTCCGGATTGGCAGCCAGCGTCCTGCACTTTATGCGGCGATTGCACCAGACATTGTAAATTTCATGCTGTTGTAAAACTGGGCGAATTTATCACTGTTTTTAATGAGTTATGCCATAGCTGCTATGCCTGCTCAGATCTTTGTCCAACGCAATCTTTGCCCATGAAACCCAATCGCATCGGCATAACAAACGCCATACAATCAGGTCGTTTGCAGCTTATTGAAAGCCGTTTGGATATTGGTCAGGAACAAGCTGTTCCACTTATTCATGCGACACAAAAATATATTCGAGACCATTTCCCAACAATCACATGGCAGCTTTTCGACTGCCCGCCCGGCACTTCCTGTCCGGTGGTAGCTTCGGTTTCTGAGGCAGATTTCGTGCTATTGGTAAGCGAACCGACACCCTTTGGGCTGCACGATTTAAAACTCGCGGTGGAAACTATGCGTCTAATCGGGAAAGCCTTTGCTGTTGTTATCAACCGTGCCGATCTAGGTACTAACGAATTAGAAAACTGGTGCAATCAGGAGCAAATTCCAATTGCCGCCCGCATTCCTTTTGACCGCGAAATTGCTGCTACTTATGCTGCCGGCAATTTAGCCTGGAAAAACAATACAAATCTTGAAAAAGCTTTGAAAACCCTTGTACAATTTTTACATCAAAAACAGGAAGTCTATGTTTGAGCTGGTTATTTTATCAGGCAAAGGCGGAACAGGAAAGACTTCCGTAGCCGCCAGTTTTGGCATATTGGCAGCCGGAACAGCTATTATGGCTGATTGCGATGTTGACGCTTCAAACCTGCATTTACTTATGCAGCCAGAAGTGATGAAAAAGGAGGCTTTTTTTAGTGGAGAACTGGCCCTAATCAATCCAGAAAACTGTATCGGCTGTGGCAAATGTGAGGAAGTTTGTCATTTTGATGCTATAAGCCACCAAAAAGATATTTACCACATCAATCCCCTAAATTGCGAAGGCTGTGGTTATTGCGCGTTGGTTTGCCCCACGCAAGCTATTGAAATGAATCCAGCGCGATCAGGTGATTTATTTATCTCGGAAATAAAAACAGGCGACATAATGGCTCATGCACGCTTGTTTCCGGGTGCGGATAATTCAGGCAAGCTAGTTGCGCGCGTGAAGTCGGAAGCCAAAAAATTAGCTAAACAATATCAGCGCGAACTTATTATCGTTGACGGCGCTCCCGGAATTGGCTGTCCAGTTGTTTCATCACTTTCGGGCGCTAACTATGTGGTTTTGGTAACAGAACCCTCAGCTTCGGGACTTCACGACTTAGTTCGCCTCGTTAAAGTACTTAAAAAGTTTCGGCTTAAAGCCGGATGCATTATTAACAAGGCTGATATATACCCAGAAAAAGCCCAGGAAATTAACAATTTTTGCAAGGAAAATGATTTAGATATTCTAGGTGAACTACCTTACGATAAAGCATTTACAGAAGCGATGGTACATGGAAAAACCATTGTTGAAACCCATAAACAAATCCGTATTCTATTTGAAGAAATATGGAATACTATTCACAAAAAAACTATTGTATTATGAAAATTGCATTTACTGCCGCTGGAAGCGATTGGGAAGCCCAAATTGACCCACGTTTTGGCCGCACAGCCTTTTTAGTTATATATAATGAAGAAACAAATCAGCTTGAAGCCTTTGACAACAGTGCCGTTCAAGCCGATGCTCATGGTGCCGGAACAGCCACCGCCCAGCGCATTTTCGACATGCATCCCGATGTTTTGATTAGAGGAAACGGCCCAGGTGGAACAGC
>CAZOEV010000195.1:0-5554 GCA_964578915.1 uncultured Lentimicrobiaceae bacterium | reverse complement strand
AATAGCTTATGTGGCCACGCTCACTGATCAAAAGTCTATGGCCACGCTATTGTCTGTACAATCACAACTCAAAGCGTTGCTCGCCGCTATCTTTGCGCCGCTTATAGGTTTCTTGGCCGATCAGTTTGGCATTGGCAATGCCTTGATAATTTTCGGTGTGGCGGTGATAGTGCTGAGTCCTTTATATTGGGTGAAGCGGGTGAGGGAAGGGGGGTAGAAAAACTTTACTTCAACCCAATTTCTAGTGAATTGGAATAGCCTTCAAATCAATCGCATAAAACTTTTCATTTTGAATATCGTAGAGGGTAGTACCTAAAAGAAAAGCTTTTGAGCTAGCCTCAACTTCTGCTACCTTTTCCCCATTATTGTTGATTATGAATGTTTTATTGTCTTTTGAAATGAATTTAAAATCATTGGTGCGTAAAAAATAAATGCTTAAATCTTCAAAATCAATTGTATCCACGATGTTTAACTGATCATCTATCACCAGCGTCTTACTTTGACTTGTGTATACAAATATTTTAGTTGTATCTGTGTGCGTCAATCTTTCAAAATCATTATCATCGTTTGTTATATAAACCTGATTTCCAATAAAGTTTACCAACTCTTTAATATCTTCTTCAGGAAATTGTTTTTCCGCAATTAGTTTTCCAGTGTTTTGAGAATGTTTAGCTATCTTGTTTTTAAAAACTAAATAAATTTCATCATTTAATAGCTGAAATCCAAGTATTGGATCTTTTTTGCTATTTATCAGTGTCATGAATTTTTGGTCGCCTGTTTGCCTGTCAAATGCAGCGATAAATGCTTGTCCAAAGTCCAGTTGCCTATTTCCCATAAATGCATATCCATAGTTTACCATATAAATAATACTGTCATTTATAAAAATGGACGACTTACTTGGTAAATCATTATCAAAAGGATAATTCCATATTATTTCCCCTGAGTTTTTATCAATTTTGGCCAATTGTTCTTTTGATGCAAAATAAATGGATGAACTATCCACAAGGCTATTTGACACAATATCCCTAACCAAATTATGTCCTGTTGAAATAGCAAATGCTCCCGTAAGTATTCCAACGGCTACCCCGGCGGCGTTGGCAACTGCTGTTTCGGTATAATCTTTTTTGCCTGTTACTGTATTATAGTCCCAGCCTTTGCCGGTGTATATGTTTAGGGCGTGTAATCCGGCAGCAACCACAATCATAGTAGAATCATTGATGTAAAAAACATCATTCCAACCATATTCTCTAGTCAGATACCTTTTCCAAATAATATTGCCATTATTCAAATCAATTCCTTCAAGCTCATTTGAGTATCCAGTTGTGCTTTTAAAACGATAACCCATACCAATTTTATCAACGGGATCAACAAAGTAGATGTTGTTTTTGACTTTCCAAAGTTCATCACCTGTTTGAATGTCAAGGCAGTAGCTTTTGTTATTGTTGGTGTAGATTATTGTTTGGCTGAACTGCTGCAGATTGCTGGCTTGATAAAAAATCTTTTTGCTCCACAGCAATTTTTTGTTGTTTAAATCAAATTGTAAAATATGTCCTTTGTTGGAAAGCCATTTTTCTTTTTTTATACTACGCAATTGAACCGTTAGAAAGCCTGTTGTAGTATCTAAAAATGTTTCGTGTATCCTTTCCGGGAAATGATATTCCAAGCCTTTGATTTCTGTGCTGTCGATAAGATTTTTTCCTAAAACTATTTCATTACTATGTATTTGAAAATCATGCTTTTGACTAAATGAAGTGCTTGAAATAAACAGTAAAACAGCAATTATTATTTTTCTCATTTTTATTGTTTGTTTTGTTTGCTTTTCGGTCAATAGATATTATTCAATCCACGTTACTTTTGAGCTTTGAAGAATCCATTCTCCATTTTCTTTTTTAAACATTGTTTCGCCACCTTCATAGCCATATCTAAAGTGGATCGTAGCTTTTGTAAGTTGATTATTCATCACAATCGAACCTACTTCAGGATGGGTTTCTATATGCCAATATCCACCCCAATGCCCATGCAAAATATGGATATATTTTTTTAAGAATTTATATCGTTTTTCCGTTTCCCCTTTTACGAATGATGGTGACATGACATTACCTGCCCCAAATTTATTGTGTTCATAACCGAGAAACCCATTTAATGCACTATTGTACTCATTTGTTAAATATAATATCCCTTCTTGCCCCAAATGTTCAAGTCGTGGTTTGAAGTTATTTATAGAATCAATTTTACTTGTTTCCCATTGGAATTTTTCAAAATCGGGTATTACAGAATAGTAAATCATATTTTGAATCACAAAATACGCTAGGCTATCATCAGGTTTATTAAAATCCTCCCACTGGCCAAGTTTAGATGGATTATTTGGGGAATAAAATGCTTTGTAGATTTCATAAACTGACTTTATTATTTCATTTTGATCTGTAAACTTCTCGTTATTTGGTTGAATATCAAGATTCCATGTCTTAAAAAAGTCAACCAATTTTAATGGATTCTGTGATGTAAAAGCACTGTCCAATTGTGAAATCAGTTCATTTGCCTCATATTTAGGTGCATAAGGTTCAAATTCAACTTTTTCTTGATCTGCACACGAACAAAACATTAGGCCTACAAGTAGTGTTAAAATCCAATTTTGCATCTGACTTTTTTTAAAACTGTTTCCAATGACAATATAGCACTTCAATACGGTATTTTACTTCATTTTTTCAATGGATAAAGATAGAAATATTTTTGTTAGATACGAATCTGTATATATAAATTAAGCTGCTATTGCCATAGATATTAACAAGCTTACATCCTTTTATTCCCCATATTCCAAATCTCCCCACAAAGTATAAGCACCTTCTTCATAGCCTTCTAAATACACATAAAAATGATGATTATTTCCTAAAAAGTTTACAAAAGAATATTCATATTCGAAATCACACATACAATAGCAAAGACAATTTTCTATGCATGTATCACGTATATATATGTTTACATCTTCATTATCAAATATAACTGAGTCATTCAGCAGTCCGCAGCAATTATAGTTTACGATCAGATGTAGCAAGAGCGTGTCATTTGCTATCGTATAATAAAGGGAGTCGCCGGTCTCAGTGAGCAAATTTTTATTTGAATCAATTGGATTATCACTAAAGCAAGCTTTATACTCCGTTTTTGTAAGTGCTATTTGATTAGGTTTTTCTTGCTCCTTAGCGTCATCATTTTTTGAACAGCTTACAATAAGTAGTGTCAAAACCGTCAATAATACAATAATAGATTTTGTTTTCATGGCTTGGTTTCTTGATTTGAGAACCAATTGCTTTAATTTAATATGCGATTAGCCGCAAATATTAAGCCATAAAAACAATTAATATCCAGCAGCTTGCCCATCTTTTCGCGATTCTGACGCGCCATAATACACCCCATTTTTTTCATCCCAGAGGATTGCCTGGTAGCCACCATATCCACCTAAATCGTATTTAATTTGATGTCCGCGCTCCATAAGCTCGCGGATTACTTCATAATCTATTCCTGTTTCTAGGTTGATCCAACCGCCATCTTTCATCTGGTAACCAGTAGGTTCGGACGACATTATATGTTGAATTCTGGGCGCATCACCGGCTTCCTGTAAGTTCATGCCAAAGTCAATCATATTGACTACAATTTGCACATGACCCTGGGGCTGCATGCCTCCGCCCATAAGACCAAAACTTACAAATGGCTTCCCATCTTTAGTTATAAAGGCGGGAATAATCGTGTGAAATGGCCTTTTGTTGGGTTCATAAACATTCAAATGACCTTCTTCCAGCGTGAATAATTCACCGCGGTTTTGTAAAACAAATCCCAAATCTGTCGGTGTCATTCCGCTTCCCATTCCGCGGTAATTACTTTGAATAAGCGAAACCATATTGCCCTCTTTGTCAGCCACAGTCATATAAATGGTTTCTCCGCTACCGATATCGCCTGGAGGATAAAAGCGGGCTGCTTTTTCCATAGAAATCAGCTCATTTCTCTCTTTCGCATATTCTTTTGAGATCAGCTTCTCGATAGGAATAGTATTAAAATCAGGGTCTGCATAAAATTTCGCCCTGTCTTCATAAGCCAGTTTTTTTGCTTCGGTGAACAGATGCAAATAGTCGGCGCTGCCAAAGCCCATCGACTTGATATCATACATTTCTAAAACATTTAAAATCTGAAGTGCAGCAATTCCCTGCCCATTTGGAGGAAGCTCCCATACATCATATCCACGGTAATTGGTTGCGTAAGGCTGCACCCATTCCGATTTGTGAGCGGCCAAGTCTTCATAGCTCAAAAATCCACCTTGTTCCTGCATATATTGTGAAATAGTTTTGGCAATTGAGCCTTTGTAAAATTCGTCACGGCCTTTATTGGCAATCAATTCAAGCGTATTAGCCAGCTTAGGATTTTTGAAAATCTCGCCCTTTGCGGGTGTTTTCCCATCTGTCATATAGGTTTCTTCAAAACCTGGATATTGCTGAAGTCGTGCCGAACTTAAATCCATATAATAGGCGATTAATTCTGTAACAGGAAATCCATTTCTTGCATACTGAATGGCAGGAGCAAGGATATTTTTCATTTCCATAGACCCGAATTTCTGGTGCATTTCAAACCAACCATCCACACAACCCGGCACAGAAACAGGCAGCGCGCCATAAGCTGGTATTTTTTCGTAGTTGTTTTCAATAAAATAATCCAGGGTAAGCGATTTTGGCGACCTGCCACTGGCATTTAATCCATATAATTGCTGCGTTTTCGCGTCCCAGATTATCGCAAAGAGGTCTCCGCCTATTCCATTTCCTGTTGGTTCCACCAAGCCTAAGAGCGCATTGGCAGCAATGGCTGCATCAATGGCATTGCCTCCCGCCTTTAAAATATCCAGCGCTACCTGTGTGGCCAATGGCTGACTGGTAGCTGCCATTCCATGTTGTGCAATAACTTCCGATCTGGTGGCAAATTTCTTTCCTGTCACCCTGTCTTGTGCTTGAATAGTTTGAATAGCTATGATCAAGATTATTAATGTTGTAAGATTTTTAATCATCGTATTTCTTTTTAATATAAGAGCGTTTTTTTGTTTAACCCGCAAGATAGTAAGAATCCCTTTTTGTTACAACTAATGCTTTAAAAATACGTTTTTCATAAGGTTACCGTCATGACATTAGTCGGGAATTTTTAATGTCGATAAGCGATAATTTAACAAAGGGACTTTTTCTCAAATTCAGCTAATCTAAATATTAGGTTACTTTTGGAACGTTAAATACCTGTGGTATAATGTGTAAATTTCGGCTGAGCTGTTATTATTTATTGTCATTGTTGCTGCTTTTTTCTTTTGCAGCCTGCAACCAAATGGCGGAGCCTTTGCATTACAATAGTTTTAATCAGGTTGATTCAATTTATGCGCCAGAGCTTGTTTCAAGTGGTAAAAAAGTGTTTGAGCTTTTGAGCGACCATCCCAAGCCTGAAAAAGTCTATTTATCTCAAAAACCCCTTCCGATAAAGCACCAGACAGACTTTTTTATTTCCATGCAAAACTTTAATACAGACGATGGAT
>CAZOEV010000194.1:0-5558 GCA_964578915.1 uncultured Lentimicrobiaceae bacterium | reverse complement strand
GACTTGTCGGATTAAATAACAATTAAAATACGCATGATGAAAAACAACCTGATTTACGTTTATTGCATATCAGACAGACCTTTTGAATTCGAAGTAGCTGAAGACGTGTCAGGTATAAGAACTATTGTATTCAATAATTTTTACCTGATCGTTAAAGACGTCTCAGACAATGAATACTCAGAAGAAAATTTTAAAAGAAATTTATCAAACATTAAGTGGGTGGAAGCCAATGCCCGTGACCATATGGAGGTCATTACCAGAAATATGGAAAATAACACTGTTATTCCATTCAAATTTGGCACCATTTACCATTCAGAGGAAAGCTTGAAAAAATTCATCACTGATTATTCCGAATCTTTCGCTGAAAACTTCCAAAACATTAAAGACAAGCAAGAATGGTCGGTTAAAATATACTGCAATCTTGAAATCCTTAGTGAACAAATCGACGAATTGAGTGAAGTTACCGCTGCGCTCGAAAAACAAATCAGGGTCAGCTCCCCGGGGAAAGCCTATCTGTTGGAACGAAAGAAAAAACAACTCATTGAAGAGGAAACTGATCGGTTATGCAAACATTTTGGACAAATTTATTTTGATGAATTCAAAATGATAAGTGACTCATCGTTTCTCAACAATTTACTCCCTAAAGAATATACCGGCAGAACTGACACCATGATTCTGAATGCCTCGTTCCTGGTGGGTAAAAACAGCGTGCCCGAATTTAAAAATATTTCTAGTCACCAAACAGAAAAGGGCAAACCGTTGGGTTTTATTATTGAAACATTGGGTCCCTGGCCATTATTTAGTTTTGTATCGATAAACGAAAAAATATGATAAACGATAGTGTAATAGACCGATCGAAGGATATTACCATCCTCGAATTACTCGACAGGGTGTTAAATAAAGGGGTTATTTTAACCGGGGACATTGTCATTTCTGTCGCCGATATCGACCTGATTTATCTGGGAGTAAAACTTATGTTAAGTTCAGTGGAAACGATGGAACAACTCAAATCGAGAAGACAGCGTATTGAAAAATAAATTCCTTTCAATGAGAATAAAAGAAAATGTTAAATAATTAATTGAAATAAATACCGGAAATGTTGAACAAAAATTTATAGTGGAACGAAGATGGATAAATTGATTTACTGCTTGTTACTCGCTAAAAGCAACCATGCAAAGCCCGAAACCACTTTGAACTCGTTGAAAGGTGTAAAGGAAGCTGGCCTGGTTGCTGTTGAATACCACAATATTTCAGCGATAATAAGCGATGTAACAGAAAAGCAGTTTGTCGCCAATAAACAACACGCTGTGGAATTTGCCTTGGTGATTGATAAATTGGCGCAAAAATACACACTTCTGCCCATGAGGTTTGGTTCCATGATGGACTCAACCGGTTCCGTTATGGATATGTTAGAACGAAATGAAGTTGAAATTGAAGCCGGCCTGAAAAAAGTAAAAAACAAATGGGAGTATGGATTAAAAGTGCTTTGCGATCGCGAAAAGCTGAAAGAAGAACTCACTGCAAAAAAA
Source organism: uncultured Lentimicrobiaceae bacterium (assembly GCA_964578915.1). Lineage (GTDB taxonomy): Bacteria > Bacteroidota > Bacteroidia > Bacteroidales > F082 > UBA5536. Next base: position 4,029 of record CAZOEV010000194.1, on the reverse strand, counting down.
GATAACGACACGCTAAATTTTGTAAAACCTGAAATCGGTTCAAATAATTCAGTTTATAAGGCCTATGTCCTAAAAAAATTAAACGAACACAGGGCTGAAGAACAAATTTTATCCTTCGTGGATTCGATTCTTGTCGAAATTAAAATCTATCTTCAAGAGTTAAAAGCAGTGGATAAATATAAAAAAATGACCAACGAAACCACCATTATCGATGCTGTTTTTTTACTTGATAAGAAGAAGAAAAAGGAAGTAATTAACATGGTTAAAGATTTGCAACAGAAACACCTTCAACTCAATTTCCTGTTGACAGGCCCTTGGCCCCCCTATAATTTTGTTGAACTAAACTTAAAATAAACCGTCTTATGAGCAATAATAAAATACTTTGTAATACAGGAACTGTGGATCTGTCCATCCAGGACATTTCGAAAGAAGTGGACAAATTGATTAACAGTGAAGAATCCAAGCTAAAGCTCACCCCGGAAAATGCCGATTCCGGCCTGGCCAAATTGGTATTAACACTGGTTGAACTCATCAGGAAGCTGGTAGAAAAACAAGCTATGCGACGAGTTGATGGGGGATCATTGTCGGATGATGAGATTGAACGACTGGGAGAAACTTTAATGAAACTGGAGATGAAAATGGAAGAGTTAAAGAAATATTTTAACCTCACGGATCGGGATTTGAATATTAACCTGGGCCCTTTGGGTGATTTAATGTAATCAACAATAAAAAAATTGAGGTGTCCAATGAAATAATATAATCTCGAATGGTATTAAACAATTCTATTAGATAATCAGCGAGATTTTCAAAGTGCTCTTCGAGGGTGTAAATAGCAGTTTTTCTGGTGATTGCAGCTTTTCTCCCAGCTTCGACCATTACAGGGTTTTTTTCACTATCTACATGTACAGACTGATTGGAATAAGAATTAGCATTTGTACGCTTATACACTTCATCTATATTTAATATTCCATTTTCATAAATTTTATATTGCCATAATTCAATATTTGCTCCCATTACTTGAACGGCGTGTAGGTCATATTTTTTGTATTCAGGAGCAAGACAGATAACCCGAATATCTGACCAGTCCACCTCAATATCTTTGCCAAATTTTTTATTAGCGGCAACTTGAAAATCTCCTTTATGGTCACGAATCCAATGTAAATAATAAAGACTTTGATTTATCAAATCAGACGAGGCAATCTTTTTGTATTCAATGATTACAGGATTATTGTCTTCTGATATGGCTAATGAGTCAATTCTTCCTGAATGAATATTTCCCGTCGAAAATTCAGTGGCGATGAATCTGCAATTAAAGATTGTTTCAATATTTTCTTCGATAAGCTTTTGAAGGTCTTTTTCAAGTTTAAATTCACTTAACCGTATGCGCTTAGCTTTGCCCTTGTCTATTTCAAATATGGCCATTTCAATTTATTTTATCAGTTAATGTTTGCATTAATCACTCAAAGTTGCTTTTTTTTGATATTGTTGACTCTTTGAGAAAGTCTGGTAACATTCAGTGCTATTGTATAATAGACTTTTAGTACAGAGAAAAAAAACTTTCCCAAATTTATTGTCTAAATCCGGCAGCGTGTTTAGGTCGTTTTAATAGGCTATAAAAATAGAAATATTTCTTTATAAATCCAACTGATCTGTTGAGATTTAGTCTAAAGAACAGCATTTGGAATGCTGTCTGAGCGAAAAAATTGAGGAAATCGCATCATTATATTTCTAGCTATTCAGAATAATCAATGAGACTTCACAGCCCAGTCAGGGTGCGACTAACTAGCGACGCCTCAGAGTCGCGCCCTGACCCTCCAGCGCCAAAAACCCCAAAGTTTATCAAAAAACTTTGGGGTTTGGGTCGTAACATGCCCTTATGCATCAGACGAAAAGCTTTACATATCGGCATCTACTATGCTTTGCGATTGAATCTTTGAACCTGCCTTCCTGCGGTCAGCAGGCAGGTCCTTGAATCATTAAATCTTTGAATTTTTACTCGGCCAAAACTTTATCTTTCCTAAATACAACACATGATACATGGCCGGCACAATCACCAACGTAAGGAAGGTGGCGAAGCTAAGACCGAAGATAATTGTCCATGAAATTGGCCCCCAGAACATGGCGTTATCGCCTCCGAAATAAATATCTGGTTCAAAGTTCTGAAACAGTCCAATAAAGTCAATATTAAAGCCTGCTGCTAGCGGAATAAGTCCGAGAACCGTTGTAATAGCCGTTAGCAAAACAGGACGCAGCCTGGTTTTGCCCGCTTCAACAAGGCTTTCTACCGATTCCTTATAAGGCAGGTCGCCATCGGGATCCAATCCCATATCCAGTTTGCGTTGGCGTTTTAGTATGGTGATATAATCTAGCAAAACTATGGCATTATTCACCACAACACCAGCTAGCGACACAATACCCACGCCCGTCATAATCACTACAAAATCCATCTGGAAAGTGCCCAGGCCACCAAACACGCCAATAGTACTAAACAACACACTCACCAGAATAATAATAGGTTTTACCACCGAGTTAAACTGGCTTACCAATATTAATAGGATAATAGATACAGCAATTAGCATGGCACTGATGAGGAAAGCCATACTTTCGGCTTGCTCTTCTTGTTCGCCCGTAAACTCATAGCGGTAGCCTTCGGGAAAGTTGAAGTTAGCCACAAGAGGTTTAATTTGATCATTGATTTCCGTAGCATTATAACCCGTTATTACGTTGGAACTGATTGTAATCATTCGGTTGCGATCTTTGCGGGTTACAGCGCCATAAGTTGAGCTCAACGACACATCAGCTACGGCAGAAATAGGCACCTGCACAATTTTGCCGCTGGCCTGATCGCGAAAAGTAACGCGCTGGTTGAGCAGTGACGACAAATTATAACGGTATTCATCCTGCATCCGCAGTTGTATCGGATATTCGTCTTCGCCTACTTTAAAGTTAGATATTTCTGAGCCAAAGAGTGCTGTGCGTATAGTGTTCGCAATCTGTCCGGTAGAAAGCCCGAAGCGCCTTGCTTTATCGCGGTCGATGTTAACGTTTAGCTCGGGTTTGCCCACATCAAGGTCTATCTGCAAGCCTTCAATACCCGCAATGCGTGCATTATTGATATGGCCAATAATGCTATCGCTTAGCGACAACAGTTTGTCAAAGTCCTTTCCGCTAATCTCCAAGTTAATAGGTTTACCTACTGGCGGACCTTCATTTTGTTTTTCTATGGTAAGCAATACGCCCGGATACATGCCCAGCAATTCATCAGAGAGCTGCTTCATGATTTGCTTACTACTTATGCCGCCACGATCTTGGTAATCAATAAAGTTAACAGTGATTAGTCCTTTGTTTGGTCCGCCTCCGCGACCTGAGAAACCACTGTTTTCGCTTACGGCGCCGCTACCAATATTTGTTAGCACCGATTTAACTATATGTTTATTAGGCTCAAGTAATTCATACACCCGATCTTCAATAATACTCACCACAGAATCGGTGGCGTCGATCTCGGTTCCTAAAGGCAGCTCAGCCAGAATATTAACATATTTTGGGTCACCCGAAGGGAAAAACTCAACCTTTGGCTCACTTTTAAAATAAAGCGTTAGCGTAACCACCATCAGCACAATAGTACCAATAACGGCCAATAGGGAATTACTTTTGCGTAGGGTAAAAGTGAGGGTTTTTAGATACATGTTTTCAATCCAAACCAACAAAGTGTTTTGAAACCAGCGTGCAAAACGGTCCAGAAAAGCCAGATGCGCCAAGCCGATAATGGCAAAAAGCACCAGAATATTGGCCAGTGCTGTGTATTCAATTAGATAAAAAATTACAGCTACGCCAATCATTGAACCGGAAATAATAAGCTCACGCCTGATATTGGGTTTTCTGTTAGGATCGTCTTTTTTGAAAAACTTAGCCGACACCACAGGAATAATTACCAAAGCTGTAAACAGCGAACTGATAAGTACGATAATCAGCGTCATAGGCAAGTATTTCATAAATTCGCCAATCATGCTATCCCAGAATAATAAAGGG
>CAZOEV010000193.1:0-5588 GCA_964578915.1 uncultured Lentimicrobiaceae bacterium | reverse complement strand
GTGAAAACGGATTTTCCTTATTAAGCAAGAAGACCTTTCCATCAGACCGATTTACACTATTTGTGTCAGGAATAACACCTTCATCCTCAAAATCATAAAGACTTAAAACAGCTGATTGATAAACTTTTCCTGAATTTAAAAGTTCCTCAGGTGTTTTGGAGCGATCTACTAATAATTTATCTGTAGAACCTGCTGGGATATTTGATTTTAGGAAAACACTTTTATAGTAAGGTTTTGTCATACGAGATGTATGAATAATACCGTTTAAGAACTGCCAACTCTGAAAAAGATTAAACACAGTTAAGCCTACCAATATGAATACAAACAATATCCGAAATATTTTCTTCTGTTTTTGGAATACATTTTCAATAAGTGAACCAAGTGGAAGCGCTAAAAAGACATACATTGGAATTAATGCACGCTGACTAAAACAATCTGCATACCACCAACAAGACCAGCTAGCTACAACATAAAATGCCAAGATGAAGAATACGAAAACACTCAAAAATTGAGCGCGCATATCCTTATAAAGTGTAACAAAACCAGCCAAGGCAAAAATCATAATTGGCGTATAAACTAGCCATCCTTTCCTGAAGCTGAATAAAACCTCAAGGATATATGGCTTCAGAAACTCCATTCCTTCACCGGCATTATTTCCATAGCTATTAAACAAAAATTTACCCGTAAATATTTTAAAATAAAGCAATTGCAAGAATCCAAAAAAGAAAATAATTAATCCGGCAACAAGCAAATTTTTCCAATTCTTCTGAAAAAGTTGCAGTTTTTCTATAAAGTCTGATTTATTTTTAACGTTCCACAAAACAGGAACAATAATAACCAGCAGTTCTGTTGGACGCGATAAAGCTGTAATACCAATAGTAATCCCCAGTGCAATAGCATATTTCATGCTTGGTTTATCATGCCATTTGATTGTGAAATAAAGAATAAAAGCAAATAGGGTAAACAAATAATTATGTGACATTAAACCTTGACCATGAAAGACTGTATGGACGAGATAATTAGTCCCAAAAACAATAAGAAGCAAAGTTGCCAATACAGTAGCTGGCTTAAAAAATCTTCTAAGCGCTTTCCAGAAAACAATTATTCCCAAAACTGTGTATAAAAAACTTCCATATACCAAACTTGCCTGATAGGGATAAGAAAAACCGTCTGCAGGAAAACTAGAAAGGACAGCCCAAATATGGCCAACAAAAAACCAAGGCGAATAGAGCAAAGCCATTCCCATGGGATATTTCAAAACCCAGCCACCGTTTACGCCCGGCATGGCCTGATAAAGGGTAGAGGTGTTTTGGTAAGTGTCAATAATTTGATGTACAATAGTTAAATCCTTTAAGCCCAAATTATTATAGATAAATAAAAGTGGCAGATAAAGGTAATACCCAAAAATATCCCACGATAAAACATTATTTGGGAAATGTGATATTACAGCAACAAACAACAGGACAATAACAGGAATCAAAAGGGAATATTCAATTCTTTTTGTAAAAACCTTCATCTTATTCAAAATTAAGTACTTTATTTAACATACTTTGCGACCTTCAAAATTAGAAAATATTTTTCTTTAGAATTAGTCTGGGTTCATCCATTTTTGAAAAGATATAAAGCTTCCCTCTTATTCAATTTTTTATCAGAACGGTGATTTATTTGATTTTCATTAACTTAGTAAATACTATCAAAACTTCAAAACATGCTACACCAAAAAAACATAAAAACTTATTTATTGCCACACCTTGTTAAGCTATTCTGCTGGCTCAAAAACATAAATTCCCTTCCGTGCTTTTTCCATATCCGGAATTGTTAACTTTTTATAATAATCTCCGTAGGGTTTTAATACTAAAAATTGGTGCCAATACGCTTCTTTGGTCATTCCCACAAAATGAATAGCATTCCAACGATACTGGCGGGTTTGAAAATAACTAAATCCGACAAGCACTAAAATTAAGGCTATTGCCGGAAGTTTCAAAAACAACTTTCCTTTGCTAAACGCCCATTCCGCGAAAGCGGCAAAACCCAAAGAATAAATAGCATAAGTCTCTACATAGGCTCGCATTCCAAAGCCTCCACCATACCACCACGACCACCAACTGCTTACTATATAAATGTTTATGATGCTATAAATAATTATAGGAAAAACCATGCCCGGACGCTTTTTCCAAAGCAGCATTAAGCCTGTAAATGCAAGTAACATAATTGGCGTATAAACCAACCAGCCTTTGCGATAGCTAAATAAATTATTAAAAATTTGAGGATTGGAGAAAAAGAACCCCTGATCGCTTCCGTAGCCCATAAAGAACCAGCTTCCGGTATAAATCTTCCAATATAAAAACTGGGGAATCCATACGAGCAATGCTGCAAAAAGAACTACTAATATTGATTGATATTTATTAAAAAAGAACGCAATTTTAGACTGAATAGTTTTCCAAGAATAGGTATTCCAAAATATAAAAAACAAGCCAACAACAATATTTGAAGGTCGCACCAAAGCTATCAATCCGCTAAGCAGACCGATTATAAAAGCATTTTTAATGGTAGGCTTCTCATGCCATTTAACTGTCATCAGTAAAAATGCCGAGAAAAGAAAAAAGCTATACGCATGGCTCATTGTAGACTCATGCGCTTCATAATGAAAAAGATTTGTGCCAACCACCGCCATTAACAGTGCCAAAGCTGTGGCTGACTTCGAAAAATAGCGCAAAAGCACTTTACGCAGCATCAACAATGCCAGCAATAAATAAACCCACCCACCAATAACTAATCCCAAACGGTAAGGATCGCTAAAGCCACTAGCATCTCCTCCAGTAAGGATTACAATCGCATGTGTAATAAAAAATGCTGGTGCATAAAGTATTGACATCCCCATGGTTACCATAATAGCATGTTTACCATTTGGTAATGAAATAGGCCAAAAAACCGACGAAAATTTACTTAGGTTTTCATATACAAAATCCATCGATAAATCTTTGTAAATCACACTGGCAGGCAAATAAGCATAATAATGAATCACGTCCGAAGCAATTATGCGATCTTGACGATTATAATCAGACAAATCAATGGAATATATTGCAACGAAAGCAACTACCAAAACTATACTTAAAATAGAAAAATCAAACTTTCTCAATGCCCTTCCCAAATCGTCAAATCGTTTGCGAAACTTATTCATAGCACAAATAAATCATTAATAAAACCTTATAAAACACAGTGCACAAAGATAGAAAAAGCATTGTATCAGGCTTTGATAGAATTACTATTGAAAGCACAAAGCAAAAAACGCCACCAACCCAAAGGCTGATGGCATTGAATATGAGAAAAATAATTTTGGTTGGTTAAAAAGCGTACATAAGTTTAACACCTATGCGGAAAAAGTTTGCACCACCCAGCGTATATCTTACTTCGGGAGCCAGCGCCAGTTGTTCGGTTAGCGGCACATCAAGGCCTAATCCAAGGTTTACACCAATATCAGAGCCAGTAGCATTAAAACCACCGCCCCAGACATCATCATATTCATTACCAAAATCAACTTTCCAGAAAGTGAGGTTTAACCCGCCAATAGCATACAGTCCACCAATATTTTCAATGGTAGTAATTTGATAATTGACATCTAAATCTAAAACAGACCAAGAAACATAGTCCTTTTTAAGGAAAAAAGTGAAAGAAGGCGCTGCTGCCCAGGTTTCATTAATCTCATATTTCCCGTTAATACTGAAGCCAACATTGTTGATGTCGCTTCCAAATACAACGCCTGCGCCTGCACTAATTTGTGCATTGGCTTGGCCTGCTGCAAAAAGTATTACAGCAAATACAACTGATTTAAGTAAATTTTTCATGGTGATAATTTTTGATTTGTTTAATATTGGTTTATTGTGTAAAGCTACAAATAACTAAATAGCTTTTTACAAATACGCTAAATAATTTTAAAAGCTTCAGATTCTGCATAACCACTAAAACTATAAACTCCTGTAGTTCCAAAACTATTGCAGGTGCCCTGGAAGCTTACTTTGGTCGCCGAAACGCGGGTTATAGTGCCACTAACTGAAAAATACACTTCTGCAGAACCATCAGTATTCAAAAGATTTTCACCCGAAATGGTTACTGAACCATCCTCATCGCCATCGCCAATATTGGTAACACCGCCAACAGTTCGCGGCACTTTTGTAATTATTATACCTAAGCCTGCATCGTTTCCTATAGAAATTAAATCGTCAAGCATACCCACGTCTTCTGTGGTTTCATTAGCGATTGCTATATCATTAATTACCAGTTCAAAGCTACCACCAAGTTGGCCAGGTAGTGTTGGATTGTCGTCATTGCTTTTGCTGCACGACCCTAAAATAAGCACCATTGCACCTAAAATAAGCGTCATTTTAAAGATTGATTTTTTCATAATTGATTAGTTTTAATGTTTGATTAGAGAAATAAATTTTAAAATAGATTTGTCTTGCTTTACACAAACAAAAGTACCCTATATTTCAGGCCTCAAGTCGCCAAATTTGTTTGCGCAATACTTCATCTTGAATTCGCTATTTTTCTGTGAGAATTTGCAATATTTCTTTGCGCTTTCGTGTGGAAGTGGGAATTTGGGTATTGTCGGATAAAATGATGGCATAGTTATGCGTTTTGCTCACAGCAACTATATGCTTGATATTGACATGGTAAGACTGGTGCGATCTGATAAAATCGGAATCTGCAAGCTGCATCTCAATTTCCTTTATGCTGCGCGAGACAACTATCGACTTTCCGTTTGTGAGGCAAAAAGTAGTTGAGCTGTTATCGCATTTGCAATACAAAATATCATGCACTTTTACCAAATGGATCGTATCTAATGTGTTGAGCGAAATGCGTTGGTCGGCTGGCATTCTAGTTTTTCTGTAAAGGTAAAATGCCGTTTCAAAAAAATAATTACCAATTTGAATTCGCTAGTGTTGGTCTTGAAATTGCCAGAAGAAAGCCTGATTTCACTTATAGCTGCTCAAGCAAATTCACTAACCTTTTCATTTGACGCGAAGAGATGGGGATTTCGCGTTTGTTGTTCATAATAATAAAACCACCATCACTTTTATCAACTTTGCTTACGTGATTCAGGTTTACCAAATAGGATTGATGCGCCCTGAAAAAGCCATGATGCGCCAGCAGGCTTTCATATTCCTTGAGGCTCTTGGAAACCAAAATCTGCTGCTCATCCTCAAAATAAAATGTAGTATAGCTATTATCGCTTTTACAAAAGTAAATTGATTCGATCTCTACAATATGAAGCGATTCAGTGGTTTTGAGAACCAGCTTTTTGTGGTGCATCTGCTGATTAATGGCCTGCATCAGCACTTCAACTTGTGGCAGTGTGCTTTCGTTATTTTCAATAAGGTTAACTGCTTTTTTTATAGCAGTTTGAAAATCGGGAGGATTGATAGGTTTCAACAGATAATCCAGAGCGCTGTATTTAAACGCCTGAATAGCAAAGGTATCAAACCCAGTAATAAAAACAACCTTAAACGCATAAGGCTGAAGCTTTTGTAGCAGCTCAAATCCTGTTCCATCAACCAGTTCAATGTCGAGCAGCACCAAATCTGGCGTTT
>CAZOEV010000192.1:0-5591 GCA_964578915.1 uncultured Lentimicrobiaceae bacterium | reverse complement strand
GCATGGCCGATGTCATTTGGGAAACTGATTCAGACAGTTATGTTATTCTGGAACATTTTGCTGCCAATAACGAAGAAAAAGAATTGTCAGCTTATGGCATGATGATTTGGGGCAATATGAACTACAATTATAACGAAGCCACAATGGGTTATCTGCCAGAATCCAATTTTTCGGGAGTAAGCTATAAGCAACGCGGCTGGAACAATCCACATCTGGTAGGCTATATGGAAAGCCATGATGAAGAGCGGCAGATGTTTAAAAATATCACTTATGGCAATCAGGACAATCCATTTCACGATGTGCAAGAATTAAACGTAGCAGCAAAACGCAATGCTGCTGCAGCTGCTATGTTTTTGCTGGTGCCAGGACCAAAAATGATTTGGCAATTTGGCGAGCTAGGCTACGATGTAAGTATCGACTATGATTGCCGCGTTTGTCCCAAACCCATCCGATGGAATTATCTGAATAACTGGGATAGGCGTTTGCTTTACGATTATTACAGCGAGCTGATTGCCCTGAAAAAATCGCACGAAGTGTTTAATACCAGCGATTTTACTTTAGATGCAAACGGTGCTGGTAAGAAACTCCGGCTTTTTGACGAAGATATGTCAGTAATTGTGGTAAGCAATTTTGATGTAAACGGCATTGATATCACACCCGGATTTTATGAAACCGGCTGGTGGTATGATTACTTCAACAACGATTCTATCAATGTAAGCGATGAAGTTATGAATATCCGTTTGGAGGCCGGCGAGTTCAAGGTATTCACCAACAAACGCTTGCAAACACCTGATTTCGTGGATATTTCTGAACTAATCACCCCTGAAAACTCACCACTAAATTTTTATCCAAATCCCGGGAACGGTAATTTCACCTTGTCAATCAATTTGGCTACGCCTTCAATGGTAGAAGTTTCCATTTACAATCTTTCAGGGCAATTGGTAAGCCGTATTGCTGAGCAAAAATTACCATCCGGCAATCAGGAAATTGCCTTAGCATTGGACAAAAATTTGAGCAACGGCATTTACATCAGTAAAGTTTTGGTTGATAACAGACAGTTTGTCAACAAGTTGATAAAAAAATAGCCTTCAGCGAAAGCTAAAGGCCATTTATCTATTTAACACCATTTTTTAGTTGGTGCTTTGCGAGCACATATCGCTGCCTTGATAAGAGGAGCTTGAAGTCGTTGCTTTGAATGAAACCTGAATAGAACCATTGGTTACATTTCCTAAGGCACCAGCCTGCATAGTTTTTTGATCGGTAAGGGTTACTTGAATTTCCGTAGGCAATGTGGGGTTTTGAACTTCTACTTTACCCGTTTCATCATAATAGAAAAAGCTGGTTACTTTAGCATCTCCCGTATTTTCAAGCTTATAAGTAACTACTATGCTTGCTTCTGTAAATACAGAAGACGCTGTTTGTAGGTTACAACTTAAAGCTTCCGGATCATCATCCTTTTTGCAGGCCGATAGCGAGACAAGAATTACTAAGGCTACTGCCCAAACTGATTTAATTGAAAAATTCATAATTTATTGTTTAAATGAGAATTTGAAAATAGGTTCCTAAATATTATTTGACTGTAACTAATCCTTGAAAATAAGTTTCACTTCCTGTTTTAAATCAGGGTGCAAACTCAATGCTACGGGGCAGGTTTTAGAAATAATTTCTAAAATCTTTTTTTGTTTGGCAGTGTAGCTTATTTCCGGAAAAGTAATTTCTATATGCACTTCGCTGATTCGACGCGGGTTTGAAGCCATCACTTTAATAATATCTGCTTTAGCGCCATCGATAGAAAATTTGTGTTCGCGGGCAGAAATTCCCATAATCGTGAGCATACAGCTTGACAGCGCTGAAGCTACCAAGTCGGTAGGCGAAAAAGCTTCGCCTTTGCCATTGTTATCCAATGGCGCATCAGTAATCACGGATTCGCCGGATTGCAAATGCGTCATTTTCGTTCGTAAATCGCTGATGTAAATTGTTTCTGCTGTTTTCATAATGGAGGTTTATTGGCCAAAGTTAAACATCCTTTGTCATCTTTTAAATAAAAAAAGCCTCCCGATATCACATCGGAAGGCCCAAACCAAATTAAAACAAAACGTTAGGATAAAAAATTATTTCTTATCTGCTTTTTTCTCATCGTTGCAAGCTTCCTTTTTTACTTCTGACTTGCAGCAAGATGTTTTTTTGTCTGTACATTCAGACTTCTTAGTCTTTTTATCTTTTTTCTTTTTCTCTCCGTCCATCATTTTCACTACTACTGCATTGTCAGCAGCTACAGCAGTTTGCATCGTTGCTGTTCCAAAAGCGAAAAAGGCGAAGAAAGAAAGTGCTAATGCTAATTTTTTCATATCTAATATTTTTATATATTTTTGATACGTCAAAAGTAATAGAGCTTGCCTGTCAATGTTGTTAAGCAGCTGTTAATAACTGTTAATGAAATGTTAAATATTTATTTGTCATCGTTAGGCCAATTACTTTTACACCCTAATAACACACAAGTTAATGAAACCTAAACTATTCACAATCATAATATTAGGAGCTTTTATTTCGCTGCTTGGGGTGGTTATTATGCAAGTGTTTTGGGTTCAAAATGCCATATCGCTAAAAGAGGAGCAGTACAATAACAGTGTTAGAATTGCTATGAAATCTGTTATAAACAGCCTTTTAGAAATTCGAAACGACAGCATGATAAGTCAAATAAATACTGAAAAACCCTGTTTTGAAGAAAAAACTACACTACAGGATATCATTTCATTAAAAGTTTTGGACTCTTTGATAAAAACTGAAACAAGCTGCATGAAAGTAGGAAATGATTATGAGTACATGATATATAGCAGGAAAAATCAACGTATTGCGATGGGGAATGTTAAAAACTATGCGGAAGAACTGCTGCTTTCTGAACACCAGCAGTCCATTGCTGCAATATATAAACCCGGAGACTACTACTTCAGCATCTATTTCCCTGAACAAGCTTCGGTAATCTTTTGGCAGCTGGCACGCTGGATGCTTCTTTCTGCGGTATTTCTATTAGTTATAATTTTAAGTTTTTGGTACACAATTTACACCATTATTAAGCAAAAAAAGAATTCTCAAATCAGAAAAGATTTTATCAATAATATGACGCATGAGTTCAAGACGCCTATTGCAACCATTTCTATTGCTTCGCAAATGCTCCTAAAGCCCGAAATTATTTTACAGCAGGAAAAAGCCAGTCGGTATGCGCAAGTGATCTCTCAAGAAAATAACCGTCTTCAGAATCAGGTGGAGCAAATTCTTCAAATCGCTTTGATAGATCGCGATGAGGCAGAAATGAACTTTAGGTCCTGTAATGTGCACGAGCTGCTGCAAGAACTCATTTCAGCCTTTCAGCTTAGAATAGACGAAACCAACGGAAAATTAGCTTATACGTTTGATGCACAGCATTTTACTATTGATGCCGACCCGTTGCATCTTTACCACGCCTTTTCAAATATCTTGGATAATGCCATAAAATACAACAAAGACAAGCCCGAAATTTTTATTCAAACATCAAATAGCCACAACTCACTCAAAATTAGTTTTCATGATAAAGGAATTGGTATTGCACCTGAAAATCACCGCCTGATTTTTAAAAATCTTTATCGGGTTCATACTGGCGATGTGCACGACGTAAAAGGCTTTGGCATAGGACTTTATTACGTACAACGCATAATTCAAAAACATGGAGGTTCTATAAAAGTGAAAAGCGGTTTAAATAAAGGAAGTACATTTGTTGTGCACTTAGCTGTTGAAACCCAAAAAACAAAACCATGACCAAAACAAATACAATAAATATCCTTTTGGTTGAAGACGACCCAAACCTGTTGATGGTTTTACAGGATTTTCTGGAGCTTAGCTTGTATAATGTGATTACCGCTTCAGATGGTTTAGAAGGGCTTGCAGCATTTAAGAAAAACGATATTAATCTCTGCATTTTAGATGTAATGCTGCCCAAACTTGATGGCTTTTCTCTTGCTGATAAAATCCGTAAATTAGACTTACAAATCCCCATTATATTTCTCACAGCCAAATCGTTGAAGGAAGACAAACTCAAGGGCTTTGCGCATGGCTGCGACGATTATATTACCAAGCCTTTTAGCACAGAAGAGCTGCACCTGCGTATCAAGGCCATTATGCGTCGTTGTGCCAGTGGAGGCTTTCAACAAGAAGAAAAACGTAAAAAAATATATACAATTGGCAACTTTACGCTCGACGTTGATAACCTTGTGCTACACTCAAGTTTTGGCGACCAAACACTTACCCGTAAAGAAGCCGCTTTGCTGGAGCTTTTATGCGAACATAAAAACCAAGTTTTAACGCGCGTTGAAGCACAGGAAAAAGTTTGGGGCGACAGCGATTATTTTATTGGTCGAAGCATGGATGTTTTTATTGTAAAACTGCGCAGATATCTTAAAGAAGACCCAAAAGTGAGCATCACCAATATACATGGCGTGGGCTTTAAGCTATTAGTGAAAGACTAATAAAAGGAAAAAACTGCGAATGAAAATAAATGGCAGAAATTGTTCTAATCAACTTGCCCGCAGGTTTTAAGCAAATATAGAAGTTAATTTAAATCTTTGAGTGGCTACTACTTTTTATAATAACTCATCGCTTCGGGCAACCATTCTTTGATTTGGCGGATACGCGTAGCATCTGAAGGGTGTGTGCTAAGAAATTCTGGTGGCGACTGACCATTCTTCTTATCGGCCATTCGTTGCCAAAAACTTACTGCTTCATTTGGATCGTAGCCTGCCATAGCCATAAATATCAATCCTAATCGGTCCGCTTCGCTTTCGTGAAGCCGACTAAATGGCAACATCACACCAACCTGACTTCCAATGCCATAAGCAGTAAGCCAAAGCTGCTGCGTTTCGGCAGGCTTTTCTTGTAAAGCTACAGCCAAAGCCGTGCCACCCAGCTCTGTAATAAGCGATTGGCTCATGCGCTCATTGCCATGCTCGGCGATGGCGTGCGCAATTTCGTGTCCCATAACTACTGCCACACCGGTGGCATCTTGGGTGATAGGTAAAATACCAGTATAAAAAACTACTTTTCCGCCAGGCATGCACCAGGCATTAGCTTCGGGACTGTCGATCAGGTTAAACTCCCAGCTATAGCCATCAAGCTCCGACGACATATTTTGCTGTCTGAAATAAGTTTCAACAGCTGTCTTAATCTTAGCACCAACAGTTTTTATCATCTGCGTTTGTTGCGCATTGGTCGAAAGCTTATTGCTTTTCAGAAAGTCATCATACTGCTGATAACTCATGCTCATCATCTGGCTCGAAGGAATGATATTGAGCTGCTTACGACCCGTCACAGGAACACTGGAACAGGCGGTTAATACAATAGAAATAATGAATAGGAATGTGAAATATTTAAACTTGATTTTCATAAATATGGAGCTAAATTGTTTTTTCAAAATTAGGTCTTTTTTTATTTATGACGCATTTTAATTGGGTACCCAAATAATAATCAGCAAAGACTTATCGAAAATAGACCAATGCGGTTTAATATAAACTCATTGTCCAACACCAATTCTAGTTCGCTATTTGCCAAAGAAAAGTCTATTT
>CAZOEV010000191.1:0-5617 GCA_964578915.1 uncultured Lentimicrobiaceae bacterium | reverse complement strand
CTCTCCGGCCGTTACTTCGCTAACTGTTATCAAAGTTCCTGATGCAAACGATCCTCCTCCGGTAGTGGTTCCTCCTTCTGGTGGAGTAGATGAAAGCGAGATCATAAATTGTGGGGAAATTGAGGCAAAGTTGGCTACCAACGTCCTGTTTCCGGTAATGATAAAACTATATTGAGCACTTGATGAAACGATGTTTGCTCCTTCTGTCCAGTTTGTAAAGTTGTAGCCTAAAGCCGAAACTGCTTCAACTGTTACCGAAGCTCCTGACTCAAACGAACCACCACCGCTTGTTGTTCCACCTGCCAATGGATTCGACGAAAGCGATACTGTATGCTCTGGGATAATTGATGCAAAGTTGGCCGACAGCGTCCGGTTGCCGGTAACGATAAACGTATAATCAGCACTCGTAGAAACGATATTTTCTCCTTCTGTCCAGTTTGTAAAGGTATATGCTATTTCGGGTATCCAGGCAGCACGTTTGTAAGCATCCTTGTCCAATACAATTGAATTTGATTTTCCTCCATTCGGCACTGCACTAACTGTTATAGAAGTGCCTGAGTCAAACATACCTCCACCGTTTGTTGCTCCGCCTAGCTGGGGATTCGAGGCTAGAGATATTTGCGGCTGGGTAGTGAAACTCCATACAAAATCTTCCTGAAGTGCGCTTTTCATTGGATCCCTTACTCCTTTTTTTATTGTTGCTGTATAAAGTGTAAAGGGAGCAAGCGGGCTTGCAGGGACGAAATTAAAAATGGCGGTTTTAGCACTTGCCGGACTAACCACACCTGCAATAGGAGTGGAATCCTGCATCAATATAAAAGTTGTGGTATTTATAGTTGCGGCATCCATTATTTCATTGAATGTGGCAACAATACGTTTATTGCCAACTATATTTATGCCTTCATCAGCGGGATCAGTGAGTATCACCAAAGGGCAAACGCCTGTAATTTCCCCCTCGTAATCATCTTTTTTACAGTTCGTCATAAAAACAGCCAGCACCAATACCGCCAGCATGGGTATAATTAAATACCCTGAAAACCCCTTCCTTTTGAGCAAAGGAAATTTTTCTTTTATCAAAGTCGTTTTGTTTAACATCTTAAGTGAAATTTAGCGATTATATTATTTTCGTAAAATTACTCTATAGCTTGAGCTCAAGTATTACACTATCCTCAAGAAGAGTTACATCATTCACATATTTTTCCTTAACAGGCTGTTTATTTATATAAATACACTAGCCATCTTTTCTAATTGAAAATCACTGAAACTAAAATATGCAGTATGATGGGCGATGATTGGATATTAAACATCGTGCTAAATCGTGAGTCGAAAAATAGGGGCATGCTGCCAAAATGCGTTTATTCATACAAAAGTTTATAGATCTCTTGCAAGTCAGGAGAAAGAATAATTTCTGTTCTGCGGTTGCTGGCTCTTCCTTCTGCGGTTGTGTTGGTGTCAACAGGATGAAACTGGCTTCTTCCGGAGGCTGTGATACGCTCCGAATCGAAACCGTACTCAATAGTAAGAAGACGAACGATTGATGTGGCCCTGGCTGTGCTTAAATCCCAATTATCTTCAATTGTTTTGGTTTTAATGGGTACATCATCCGTATGCCCTTCAATTGAAACTGTGAAATCTTTAGAGCTGTTCAACACTTGAGCAAGCGATTTAAGGGCTTCTTTACCTTTGGGGTCAACTACATCGCTGCCCGATTTGAACAAGAGGTTTTCAGCCAGTGAAACATAAACATTTCCATCTTTTAAATAAACACTAAGCTCATCAGCTTTATAATTCATCAAGGCATTGGCTATCGAGGTTTTCAGTCTGTTGGTTATTTCGGTTTGTGAATCAATAACATCCTGAAGATTGTTTAATCGTTTTTGCTGTTCATCGATGGTCATTTTTGACGCTGAAGAATTCGCTAGCAGATCTTTTTGAACCGAGGCATACTCTTGTTCCAGCGTAGCCTTTTCGCCCTTTAGTTTCATCAACTGTTCCTGGCTTGTAGCGTTTTCTTTTTGCAGCTGATCAACTCTGGCTTCCGAGGCCATAAATTTCTTTTTCGAAACGCACGACGTAAACAACATCCCCACAATCACAGTCAAGAAAACTAAATAGTAGATTGATTTTTTCATAGTTCCATTTTTTTTGTAAATTTTTACTAAACAAAGGTTGAAATATTTACAGCAAAATGTGTTACATATCAATTACAGATAGTTGCATCATTCCCACATTTTCAGCATTCACAATTTAACGGAACAAGACAGGAGCGGGCTTTCCAATCTCAAAATCTCGAAAACCAAAATCAGCAGTTTGAAAGGAATTAAATTTGAAAACATTAAAGCTTTGACCCGGGATTTCTGGATAAAAAGAAAGAGAAAGCTGAAAAGTGCTCATCACTAGCTTTTCGTTTTTTATTAAAACCCCCAAGCCTATATGAGTATATAATTCACCATCACGGAACCCTTTTCCTGCATCGTCAAGCATCCCCAGTGATATATTCAGATACGGGCCAAAGCGAAACCCTATAAAATCCCAGGGTGCATAAAGTATTCGGCTGTGTCCCGATAATATTGTGCTGTTAAAACCCCTCAAGCTGTATTCATTGTTAAAGGTCAAGCTATCATAATCTGTGCGGTTTATGCCTGCAATAAACTGAGGTTTTATAAATTGCCTAAGTTTCCATGGGCCGATTTCGATCAAATTGGTAAAATAATTTACAGCCACACTATAAACACCCTGCTCGGCTTTTGATGCACGCAGGAATGTGCCATATTCGAAGTTGGTACTCAGATACCCCCATGAATAATAACTTCCGGAAGAGAAACGTCCGCCAATATATACACGTCCAACATCTTTTTTTTTCTGATAACCACTGGTCAAACTGATGGCTTTCCCCACTGGAACATCTTCTGTAATTCCCAATTTAAAAATATATTTATCCTTCACATATAAGCGCGATGAAATACCTATGCTGGCAAGATAAAAATTCTCGTTGGTAAAAAATTGAAGTGTATCAATTGTTTCAGGTGGTTTTTCGAGAAATCGGATTCGAACAAATCGTGCGCTAGAAGTAAAATTGGTTGTACGCTCGTAATCTGTGTTTCCTTTGAAAATGCGCATGGCATGGCCTGCCCAATAATCTTGCTGATTAAATTTATATTGCATGAAACTAACCGGCCCAAATGCTCCAATATTAAGGTGTTGCGCAAGACTGATGCCTCCGGCCCATTTTGTCAAAGGCGAAAAAAATGGTCTGTCAACTGCTATGCTTTGAATAAAACTCCCGTATTCATCCGTGCCATATTGTAGTGTTGAATTAATATAAGTGTCGTGAATATTTGGCACGTAGTACTTTATTCTATTCGCATATTTGCCGTTTGATTGATCCCAAACAAAATTGTTTTGGATTTCGTGACCTAAACCCAGAAAATTTTTCTCTCTCAGGCTAATATTAAGCAGGTCATCGGAATATGAACCTCCAGGAATGAGAGTCCACTTATCTAATTCGCGGATCGTTATATCAATAGAATCAGGGCTTCCAGGCGCTTCTTCAACATAAAACAACACATCGGTAGCATAACTCATGCTGCGAATTAGTCGTTCGGATTCTGTTACCAGCAACGCATCGAACAATTGATGTTTCTTTATCAACAATAAATTTCTGATGGTGCTGGCTCTTGTTTGCACGTGAATACTATTTGCGGCTTTTAATATAAAAATTCGTGGTGAGCCAATAATTGTATCACCAATTGCATTGCCAAAAGGATCCAGCGTTTTGATGTTAATATTCCTGATGATCTTTCCTTCGAAAGTGGAATATGGTTTTTGTGTTTGCCATTTGCTTGGCTTTATTTTCGTCTTTCCGGAAGCATATTGCTTAAAAAAAAGATGGTACACGAATTGGGTAAACTTACTGCGGTCGCTATAGTTTTCATTATCTTCATACAGAAGTGTTGAATCTTTTTGAGTTGGATTCTCCTGTGCAAATGCTAAATCATTTGCCAACAATAGAATAAAAATCAGTACGACCACATTTCTGAACCACATTTTCGGTATCCATTTCCAATTGTTTATTCTTTTCGACTCAATTCTTTTTAGGTAGCTTTAATCATCATCAACGAATCACTCCTCAGTTTTTTGGCTTCTTTTTCCTGCCGTCTGAAATAGCCCCTGAAAAAGAAATTTTCCTTGAGTGCTTCCATGTTCTCATTTAGTCCCTCTGAGCTTTCTTTGAGGTTTAAAATGGTTTCCGTTATGTTTAATGAGGTAGTTGAATCGCGGATTAACATGCCCAATGTGCCATGACCGCTGTTAATATCAACCATTATTTCGCCGAGCTGGTTTGAGGCCATTTCTGTTTTTGCAGCCGTTTTTTGCAAGCTCTCCATAAATGCAATCACGTTTTCTTTGGTCAGTTCGATGGCTTCGTCCAAGCCTTCCGAGCTGGTTTTGAAATTCTTAATGGTTAGATTGATGTTTTCTGCAATGGTAGAATCTTGTATTAATCTGCCCAATGTGCCTCGTCCGCTATTGATATTCGTCATAACTTCAGCAAGTTGCTGCGTGACAATCTCAACACTCAACGATGATTTTTGCATACTTGCAATAATGGCATCCGTTTCAACAGGCTCTTTAGACAAAAATTGCTGCCCGTCCTCTGCCATGGGAGCATTGCGGCTTCCGTAAGTAATGATAAGCAGGCGGTCGCCAATAAGTCCTTCAGAACCAACCGTAACCTGGCAGTCTGATTTAATAAACTGCTGAACATTCTTTTTTATCAACATATCAACCCAAACTGTTGAGTCGTTTATAATTTTTATTTCATCAACGGTGCCAACATTTATGCCGCTAAAGCGGACATTATTTCCCACCTGCAAACCGCTCACATTCTGAAAAGTTGTGGACACCTTAAAAACAGGGTTAAACAAGTTTTGCTGCTTTCCAATGATAAATATGGTAAGCACAAACAAGGCCAAGCCACCAATGATAAACAGGCCCAACCGCACTTTATATTTCTCAGTATGTGTGTCCATGATTTTTGATTTTTTCGATATTTACTTAAAAAAGGGTTTTATGTTTGGGTCTTGCGACTTTTCAAACATTTCAAGGCTTCCCTCCAGGTATATTTTTCCGTCAAGCAGCATAATCACACGGTTTGCATTTGTGCGCGCACAGGCAATATCATGCGTAATAATTATGGAAGAGGTTTTGTATTTTTCTTGAACTTCGTTAATGAGCAGGCTTATTTCGTCAGAAGTCACCGGATCGAGGCCTGTTGTGGGTTCGTCATAAAGCATTATCTGCGGATCGACAACAATGGTTCGTGCCAGACTTATTCTTTTTCTCATGCCGCCCGAAAGTTGCGAGGGCATTTTATTCAATGAATCGGGCAAGCCGACATTTTCCAGCACTTCAGCAATTTTTTCTTCAATTTCTTTTTTAGAAAGCCCCTTTTTAATTCTTTTCAAGTGAAATTCCAGGTTTTGTTTCACCGTCATGGAATCGTACAGTGCCCCGCTTTGAAATAAGAAACCAATTTTCTTTCTGAGCTCGTTCAGTTCTTCCCGTTGCAAAGCCGTTATATCCTGACCCAAAACCTTGATTGTTCCGTAATCAA
>CAZOEV010000190.1:0-5628 GCA_964578915.1 uncultured Lentimicrobiaceae bacterium | reverse complement strand
CGGTTACTTCCAGGACTGGTTTCTATCTCACTAACGCCCAGCTTTTGCAAGGAAAGTGGACTTTCTTCTGTTCGCACAAAAGGATTAGCCTTCACTTCCACCTCTTCCAAGGCAACACCTGCGTTTTCCATTGCAATTTCAATATATTCAGCTTTCGCATTTGACAGTTGGATTTCAGCGGATTCGGTATTTCTATAGCCCACATAAGTAGCCTGAAGGGTAACAAAACCAGGTTGCAAACCAGTAATAACGAAGTCTCCATCGAAATCTGTAGTCGTACCAATTGTTGTTCCTTTTACCACCACATTAGCAAATGGCAGTGGCTCGTTGTTAGTAGCATCAATAACTTTACCACTGATTTTGGCCGTCTGTGCCTGAATTTCCAAACTAAAAAGTATTGAAAAAACAAACAGCGATAAATAGATCGGAAGTAATTTAGATAGCTTTTTCATTATTCACTGAGGTGTAAAGTAATCGATTCAAAAATATTAAGTGCTGTAGTCAGGGTAGAAATATTAGAATAAAGATTGCCATCAGCTCCAGCGTAATGCCCATGGCCGATGGGATTAAGGTGATAAACAGTAAAGTCATCTTCCATATCAACAGTTACGGCATAAATTAAGGAAGGCTGGGCCGAAGAACTGTAATTTGGATCGCCTTCAAACCTGGAATTATTCCAATACGCGTTCCAATCCCAAGGCTGATTTACCTCAACAAGCAATTTGAATTTTGAAGGAAGTTGCTCAAAAGGAATCGTTTTCAACTCAAACGAAGCCGCAGGAGTAGCACCGGTATAGGCATCAGGCACAGGATTTTGAAGCGATGGCAGTTGCTCATTTGTCGAATTAGCCATTTCGCGGCGATGCAACCAATAAGGTAAAGAAGCTGGTCTTTTGGCTGCGCCAGGTTCTTTGAGCCATTTACCATTTCCTGCATCACCAAATGCATAAAATCCTGTAGCTACTGATTTCGTAACATATAGTGTTTGAATCATTTCGCCATCCAAATTTTCTAGCCAGATGGCAAGACTGGGGTGGTTATGTGCAGTGCCTTTTTCAAAATCAATTTGAAAAGACGTGCCTTCTTCCCCGAAGGGCTTAAATATTCTTTGAGGTTCATCAGCTGTTTTGGTGCTGCTTTCTGATTGTTTGCAGGCGCTAAATGACAATGTCATCAGTAAAACTGGCAGTAAAATCAATACGCTATGTCGTTTCATTTTAATTGGTTTTTTAGAATGTCTTTATAAACACTAAACGAAAGCTTTTGGTTCGGTGGTGTTTAAAAAAAACTTTTTTTAAGCTAATCAACGAATGTTAGAAAAAGCTTGCTATATTGATGTTTTGACACACAAGGCTTTATGCTAAAATGACACACTAATAAAATAGGCTCAAAATAACTACCTGACCTTTAAACGATTACAGCCATTTTAAAATGCTTAAAGACTGCAAAAGCTCCAATTCTCAGCAGTCGAAATAAAAAACCCCGAACAAAAATGTCCGGGGAAATTTACTTATTAACGTTTCTTACTGATTAAGCATGACGGGCATGATTAACATCAATATATCTTCTTCTTTATTTTCGTTGTCTATTGGAACCATAATGCCTGCGCGATTTGGGGCCGACATCTCCAGTTGCACATTGTCGGTATCCATATTGGTAAGCATCTCTTGGAAAAAGCGCGAATTGAAACCAATTTCCATATCATCGCCTTCAAAGCTACAAACCAAGCGTTCTTTGGCTTCATTGTAGTAATCCAAATCTTCAGCTGACAGCATCAATTCCTGGCCTGTCATTTTAAACCTAACCTGATGCGTGGCTTTGTTAGAAAAGATAGCCACACGTCGGATTGAATTAAGGAGCGACAAGCGGTCGATACTCAATTTGTTAGGATTTGTTGTTGGGATTACCGCTTCGTAATTGGGGTACTTTCCTTCGATAAGGCGGCAAACCAGTTTTACATTTTCAAAGCTGAAAGCCGCATTTTTTTGGTTAAACGCCAATTTCACCTGCGCCTCTGATTTTCCTGAGAGCAAATTTTTCAACTGATTAATAGGCTTTTTAGGCAAGATGAATGATGCTGCCTGCTCCGATTTTATATCCATGCGGCGATACCTTACCAATTTGTGGGCATCCGTAGCAACTATCGTCATATAATCGTCAGACAATTCAACCAACACACCGGCCATCACGGGGCGAAGCTCATCATTTCCGGTGGCGAAAATAGTTTTTTCAAAACCATTGGCCAGCACTTCTGCCGGAAGAGTCATTTCTGTTGGATCATCCAATACTGGAATCTGTGGAAATTCATCACTTTTATGACCTGATAACTTATAACGGCCTTCGCCAGCAGTAAGTTCTACCATCAAAGTATCGTTGTTAACATCTATGGTAACAGGAATATCCGGAAAGGTTTTCATGATATCAAGCAGCAGCCGAGCCGGAATAGTAACATCGCCATCGCCATCCTGCATTTCGGGTTCAAGAGTGATTATCATCGTAGTTTCCAGGTCGGAAGCTGTAATAGATAATTTGCCATCTTTCAGGCTGAAAAGAAAATCATCGAGAATTGGAAGTGTATTGTTTGAACCAATCACACCACCCAGCGCTTGTAAGCTTTTGAGTAGTTTTAAGCTTGAAAGAATAAATTTCATAATGCCGTTAGTTTATTTCAAAGTGTAAAAATAAGAAATTTGAAGGCGATGCAAGCGCAATTTCAAAAAGTTTTCAAACATTTTTATTAACTATGCTTTCTTGGCGCCAGGCCTAAATTTTGATTCAGTGCCATTTAGTAACCTTTTAATGTTTTTTCGATGTGTTATGGGCAAGAATACAGCTACTGCAATAGATAAAACCGTAAAAAGTATGTGATTTGCAGGAAACATAAAAATCACCAAAAAAGGAAAAGCAATGCCTGCACTCATGCTTGAGAGCGAAACATAACCTGAAATGAGTAGCACCACAATAAAAATAATTAGGGCGCCAAGTGCCGCCCAAGGATAGATGCCAAAGCCAAGACCGAGCAAAGTTGCAACACCCTTACCGCCTCTGAATCCAGCAAAAAGCGGAAATGTATGGCCTAAAACGGCAGCTGTAGCTACTGCCAATAAAAGCAAAGCAGAAACTTCTTCACCTCCAAAATAGCGATGAATAAGAGCTGCTAAAAGCACCGCTGCCAAGCCTTTGAACACATCTATCAACAATACCGGAATACCCGCTTTAAGTCCCAAAACGCGAATAGTATTTGTTGCGCCAGCATTTCCAGAGCCTGATTCTCTTACATCAACACCGTAAAAGGCTTTTCCAACCCAAACAGCTGTAGGGATAGAGCCCAAAAGATAGGCTACCAAAACTGGAAGTAAATTGCTTAAAATTATTGTTTGATCCATCAGTATTGTATTTGCATTTTTCGGACAAAATCCACCACCCTGCGGCGCGACCCTATCACATATTCATAGTAATAATCTGTTTGCTCATCTTTTACCAAACGTTTTTCTTGTTTGATTTCAAGCAAGCGGCTGTTAAATGCTTCTGACGAAGACAAGGCTTGCATCACACCATTTTCATAATGAAAGAAATACCATTCACTGCTATTGGGTTGCAGATAAATTGTGACGGCATCGCCCGAACGTCCTTTTTCAAAAGCAATATAGCCCGGCAGCTTTTTATTTACCTGGGTGTTTAAGATATTAGCCAAACCAATATTATCACGAGCAATAAATGCGTTTAGTTCTTTGTCCCAACTCATTTTCAACTGACTGAATACCAAACTCTTATTTAAAGATTCTGGTACTTTGCGCGGCGCTCCATACAAACTAATTTCAGATTGAATACGGGAAAAACTCTCCCCATTGGCTAAACCATTCAAGCCAAATAAATAATTGCTCTGGCTGAGCGTAGCGCCTTGCTTGGCTGATCTGTTCAGGCTATCGGCCATGATTTGCAACAGCTTTTCATCAAAAATAAAATCGAAAATGGCCATCACATTCATTGTTGTGCTGTCGGGAATACTATAAAAATCGTAAGCTCCAAAAACATTGAGCGATGTCATAGGTATTTGCAAATCGAGATTGATAGGCCCTTTTCCGCTAATTTGACAGCGGCTTGCAGACAACTCTATGCTTTTATCAAAGATTCCCGCATTCTTACCGCTGATAACATAAGCAGACTTTGCACGATCAAACTTCAAAATTCCATTCACAACAGCGCTTTCGCTTATTTTAGCATCATTAGCTGTTGATAGAAAAGATGCAAAAAAGTTTTTATCGAGTCCATCAAATTGTAATCCAGCATAAAGCCGTTCATTGCTTAAACTTCTAACTTCTTTGTTAATAGGAAAAACTACGTTAGATGGATCAATTAATGCTTCAAAGCCAACCCAAGGAATATTCATATTCTCGCAGAAATGAACGAGCTGAAAACCTCCTTCAAAAAGCAAATCCTTTCTGGAAGCTAAAATACCGGCTTTACCTTTATACTTAAACTGCGGACTCAATTTAAATCCATCGGTTTCCTCAATCATAGCAATAGCAGTCGTTACACCATTTTCATTGGGAGAAATACTACTGAAATAAATTGCTTGCGAATCGTCTTCCAAGGGCAAATAATTATATGAGCCTTTGGCTGTATAATTATTTCTGCCGTAAATATTTATTTCTACCTCATCAAAATGGTGCAGTCGGCTAGCAGTATCGGCCAGCAGATGTGCGTTTCTAATGGTTTCCATGCGCGCTCCTTCAAGGATAGTAACCAAGCCATCTGAGGGGAAAACTGCCAAATCAGCCACGCGGATAAGCTTTACATCACTGGCATTGATGGAGTATTTGCGCAAATCATAGGTAGCCTCTCTGGTAAAAAACGACAAAGAATCCTGCTCAGGATGCGTTGAAATAAACTGAGAACCACTCAAATCGTAATCAAGCAGTTTTTCAAAGCTCAGACTATCCAGCCCGCTAAACTGTTCAAGACCATTGCTATTGAGCGTTAGCAAATCCTGATCCATTTGCCAGTTGGCCTCATCCAGGGTGCAGATATACTGATTGAAAGGAAAAGAAAGACTACTCTGTTGGCTTAGATAACGAAAGTTTCCGCTACGAGATTCAAAGTCTATTCTTGTAAAATACTCTTTAGCAGAAAATGCCGTATTTTGATTTACAGCGGTAAGCAGACTAAAATCTGCGGTGTCAGCGGTAAAAGATTTGTTTTTAAGGGCAAAATAATCAGACGACATCTCCACATTACCAAAGGATAAATCACCAGCAGCTTTAAGTCCATAAGGAGAGAGCTCAGCTTTACCCCTAAAAATCACATTATTAAAAAGAATCAAAGGGCTGTTTAAGGTATGGAGCACCAGCATATTGGTATCAGCAAGCCAGTGAAATTTAATCGTATCTGATTGGCCTTGAGGGAATAAAACTCCTTGCTGCTGTTCTTTCATCTCAAAACGATGTGGTGTTGAAATCACCTCATCTGGATAAAAATCGAAGTGATCAGCAAACGCAGTACTCGTTTGATAGTTTAACTTGCCCATACCCCAAAAACCTTGATTCGACAGATGAACTGAATCATCAAAAAAGCCTTTGCCCGAAAAAATTATATAATTCTCAACTGTTTTGTGATTAAACCCAAGAG
>CAZOEV010000189.1:0-5651 GCA_964578915.1 uncultured Lentimicrobiaceae bacterium | reverse complement strand
TAAACTGCTGATTTGCATACACTCTACCAGCCAAATCTGTAATTTGAACCTGTGTAATTCCTGTATTATTGGCCATCACCAGCTTAAGCTGGTTATTTGCCGGAATAGGATAAATCAGGATTTCATCACTCAGATCAATTAGTTTTTGACCGGTAATATTCGATACAGATAAATTCTTGATATACAAATTATTACCATAATGGCTATAGCTTTCGAGTCTGATTTGAATATTTGATTCTCCGGCCCATTCAGAAAGATCAATAAACGGGCATGGAGCTCCATAACCTTGACCGCACCATTCGTCAGAGTTTAATGCTTCGAAAAATGATGCTGTTGGCTCAGCCGTTTCAAAACTACCTTCGCCATCAGGACCATTGGCATAAACACGTTGCCAGCTATCTCCGCAATTGTCGCTAATGCTTATTATTAAGGAGTCTTTCTGCATATAACGCTGTGCATAAGCATAATCAAAGCGCAAAAAGGCTTGGTCAAAGTTTCGGAAATTTAATACCGGACTGATCAAATAATCACGCGCACCAAAACTAGCATAATTGAAGAAATTCATCCAAATGCCATATTCATCAGCATTATTCGAAAGCTCCCAGCTTTTATTACCGTCGGGATTATCTTTTGTCCAACCTGTTTCGCTGAGTGTTTGCGCCTCAAAATTAGCTTCAAAAGGAATCGCCTCGCCTCCCGTATGAATATAGTCTTCGAGCATTAAAGTATTTGTGCCAGCAAGGTTTGAAGCTGTCAGACTTACAGTATATTCAGCATCCTCATCAAATTGAACAACAGGATTTTGATCATTGGCTGTTGTGCCATTCATAAAAGTAATGGTGGCAGGCTCAAAAGACCATGCCCAGCTGTCGGGACAATTTTCAGAAAGATCGGCAAACTGCACCTGCATGCCTGTGCAACCAGCTTGTTGTTCGGCCTGAAAAGCAATGGCTGGAGCTTGCGCTTCACTTACAATAATATAGTCCGTTTTTTGCTTATTATCTGTTCCTAAAGGATTTGTAACAGTAAGTGTAACGGCATAAACTCCCGCTTCGTTATATTGAATTCCAACCGGATTGCGTTCAGCAGAAGTTGAAGGTGTTCCACCGGGAAACGACCACAACCACTCGAAAGGAGAGCCGGCAGTGAGGTCAGTAAAATCAATTGTACAATAGCCTGAAATATCCGTTTCTGAAGCCACAAAATCCGCCTCCAAAGTACCAATAAAAGGTGGCGAACTCCATGTTCCGCGGCCATAAGTTGCAGCTCTGAGCAAATCGCCCTGAACATTTTCTGGCTCGTAATAAAACTCTAGCTCAGTAACTTTTGCACTGGCAGGCATGCCATTTCCAAAGCTCAACCATTCATCCAGCAAGGCATCTTTGTAAAAAACACCAATATCAGTCCCCAAATACAATCCTTCCTGACTGTTTTTGTAGTAAGCAATTGAATTGATTTGGATACTTGAAAGATTGGCCGAAATACTCTCCCAGGTTTGACCTTTATCTGTAGATTTATAAACACGAGTTTGCTGGGCCATATAGACAATATTCTCATCAAAAGGACTTGTTTCTATGGCTGTTATCACATCTGACGTGGGCAAATCGGAAGTACGGCTTTCCCAATTCACTGTATTGTCTTTCGCGTTTTCGGTAAAAAATAACTTTGAACCACTTGCTGCATACAAAATATCCGTATTGGCCCTGGATTGCGCCAATACACTCATATTGTTATTGTTTATGCTACTGATTTTGCTCCACTGCACACTGTTGGTATTCCCAGCTTTGATATTGGTGCTTCGCCACACATTTTTATACCCAATAAACATGATATTTCCATCTTCATGGTCAATTAAAAAGGGCGTAACCCATGCACCACCTTCGGTAATGCCGTTAGTGCCTTCACCAGCGATACTGCCTTGTCCGTTAAGGTTGTAAATACGGTTTATATCGCCATAGTAGACGGTTGAATAACTGTAACGATCATCGGTTGGATCATAAGCACACTCCATGCCATCGCCTCCGCCAACGGATTCCCAATTATCTGTTCCACCCACATAAGTTGATGTTCCATTGTCCTGATAACCATTGATAACTAAATCAGGATTTGTAGCGCTTTGCCCCAGTTTGTATGCCTGACTAATCACCAATCCATTGGTAATTTCCTGCCAATTTACGCCGCCATCTTCCGTCCAATACACACCGCCATCATTGCCTACAAAAAGTCTTCCACTTACAGGCGAATATTCCAAAATATGCAGGTCAGCATGCACCGACTCCACGCCGCAATCTCCATACCAATGCGTACGTACGCTCCAGGATGAGCCACCATTTGTTGATTTAAAACTGTTTACACCTCCTGCGATAATCGAATTTTCATCAAAAGGATCAACAGCGATATCAAGATCGTACCAGGCCTGACCGCCACTTCCGCCATTACATCCCCAGCTCATAATATTTGGAGAGCTCGAACGCAAACTAAAAGACAAGCCGCTGTCGTCAGAACGGTAAATTCCTTTAAAAGAATCGGAATTGGTAAGCAGAAAATATACTACTTCGGGATTGGCTTCCGAAACGCCAATTACGGCTCTAGCACCGCTCGAAAGTCCGCTATTTATTTGTTCAAAACTTTCGCCCGTATCCTCTGAACGATAAAACTTTCCTGAGGAAGAAGCGTAAACCACCTCTGACTCTCCAGGTTTGAAAACAATTTCTTTGAAGTTGCCCGAGCGGGTTTGCATCCAGCTTATCCCCATATTCTCTGATTTGAAGATGCCATCGCTGGTGGCCGCCAAGATGATGTCGGAATTTTCAGGATGCTGAATAAGACGGCCTACGGTAGCATTTCCCATGCCATCGTTCGATGGATTCCAGCTTAACCCACCGTCGTCACTGCGCCAAACGCCAAGACCCGGAGCATCGCCAGCATCACGGTCGCCGGTACCAATAAGTATTTGGTCAGGATTATCAAAATTTACCACAATAGCCGAAACGCCAAGTGTTGGCAAATGATCGGTGAGCACTTCCCAACTGGCTCCATGGTCTGTAGAAGCCCACAAACCACCAGCAGGTGCGCCAATATAAATATGGTTTTCGTCCTCAGGATGAAAGCCTACCGCATTGATTCGGCCCAAGCCGCGATATCCGTTATAGCCCGAAGGCACTTCAAAAGGCCCTAAGGCAGTCCATTCGCCAGCAGCATCGCGATTAGTAGTTTGTGCGTTGAATGATTTTAAAGCTTTAAGCTCGCGATCAGGGGCAGGCCTTTCGCCAGTAGGCGATACACGCTGACGCATCATACTTTCCCAGCGTTTAAAAGGTTTGTAACCACTTCCTTTCGTGATTTCACGATTTTCCCAATACGTTTCAAAAGCACTTACCGTTTGAAAGAAATTGGCATTAGGATCCTGCATCATCGAAATCCAATACGGGAAATCTGCCGTATCTGGCTGTGATTGCGTGTTTTGTGCTTTAACAGAAAATGCTGCAATTAATAAGGTAGCAGCAAAAATAAATTTGAAGAATTTGTTCATTGAGATAAAATTTGAAGGCAATATTCAGTTTATAGAGTTTTCAAAGGCCGAAATTACATCATATCAGTATAATTTAACATCCTAAAAGGAGAAAAGGTTGCTTTTAGGCGTAAAAAATGTTTGATTTAAGGGTATAATACAAATCCAGAGAGTCAGGGCGCGACTGTGAAGCGTCGCAAGATAGTCGCAGCCTGACTATGGTTGCAAGTCAGGGCGCGACTAATACGGCAATGCTGAAAAAGTCGCACCCTGACTGACACGTGCGTAGTCAGGGCGCGACTGTTGCTTGCCGCAGGATAGTCGCGGCCTGACTGGTAAAATATTAGCTTAAAATTCAGAGGTAAAATAGAACTTGATGTCAGGATATTTTTGCATGGCTGTTTGCAAAGAATAGGCGGAATCAGCCAAAAACACATCGCGCCCTTCTTTATCAAAAGCGATATAACTACTTTTGCGTGCTTTAAAATCTTCGAGCATGGCTTTGTTATCGCTTGTAATCCAGGCAGTTTTGTGCAGGGTGATGTGGTCGTAGCGGCAACTTGCACCATATTCGTGAAGCAAACGATATTGGATTACCTCAAACTGCAAGGCACCCACCGTTCCAATAATTTTTCGTCCGGTAGCTTTTCCAGTAAAGAGCTGCGCCACACCTTCGTCCATCAATTGATCGAGTCCTTTGGCCAACTGTTTTGATTTGAGTGGATCAGCGTTTTCAACATAGCGAAATAATTCTGGCGAAAAGCTGGGAATACCTTTGTAATGAAGCAATTCCCCTTCGGTAAGCGAATCTCCAATTTTAAAATTACCCGCATCATACAAACCTACAATATCGCCAGGGAAAGCCTCATCAACAATCGACTTTTTCTGCGCCATAAAAGCCGTAGGATTCGAGAACTTGAGTTTACGATCCAGTCGCACATGGTGATAGGGTTTGTTGCGTTCAAACTTACCAGAAACAATGCGCAAAAACGCGATTCTATCACGGTGATTGGGATCCATATTGGCATGAATCTTAAACACAAAACCACTAAAAGCTTCTTCTTCGGGCGCTACATGGCGTTCTTCAGCGTCTCTGCCAATGGGCGTGGGGGCAATTTTTATAAAGCAATCCAACAATTCTTTTACGCCAAAATTATTGAGTGCGCTGCCGAAAAATACGGGGCTGATGGTTCCATCCAGGTATTCATCTCTATTAAAATCAGGATAAACGCCTTCTATCAGCGACAGTTCTTCGCGCAGCGTTGCTGCATCTTTGCCGATCAGCTTTTCTATCTCGGGATCATTCACATCATCGAAAGCAATTCCCACTTCAACCCTCTGTTTGTTAGGCTCAAAGAGGTAAAGGTTTTTTTCGAAAATATTATAAACACCTTTAAAATCGGGGCCCATGTTTATTGGCCAACTGAGGGGCGTCACTTTCAAATCAAGCTTTTGCTCTACCTCATCCAGCAGCTCGAAGCCATCTTTTCCGGGGCGGTCGAGCTTATTGATAAACACGATAATAGGCGTTTTGCGCATCCGGCAAACTTTCACCAGTTTTTCTGTTTGAGGCTCAACGCCTTTGGCCACGTCAATCACCACAATCACGCTATCAACAGCAGTGAGCGTGCGGAAGGTATCTTCGGCAAAATCTTGGTGACCAGGCGTATCGAGAATGTTGATATTTAAGTCGTTATACTCAAAACCCATCACGGAGGTAGCTACAGAAATACCTCGCTGGCGTTCGATTTCCATCCAGTCAGAAGTTGCTGTTTTCTTGATCTTATTGGATTTTACAGCGCCAGCGATCTGAATTGCACCACCATAAAGCAGCAGCTTTTCAGTGAGCGTGGTTTTTCCTGCATCAGGATGACTAATAATTGCAAAGGTGCGACGACGCGCTATTTCTTTCTTATATCCCATACGTTTTTTTGCTGAGCTTACTGCATATTTTTGAGGCTGCAAAAGTAGTTATTTTGAATATAATAAAATATGAAAATAAGTATGGTCATTTTGAACATTTTACACACTTCTTTTTTTATAAAAATCAATTGCAAAATCTTTTGGCAATTTTTTCAATCAATAAAAGCACTAAATTCTGAGAAATTCAACTCTATTTTTCAAGTAACAAAAATGACAC
>CAZOEV010000188.1:0-5669 GCA_964578915.1 uncultured Lentimicrobiaceae bacterium | reverse complement strand
ATTGTTGGCGCAAAAGTTCAATACTTTTTGTCCGGTATTCAAGGTTATCTCCGCATTTTGCGGACTGGCAATGATGCGTTCGTTTTTGTACAATCCCGCTTCGCGGATATCTGTTAACTCTTTTTCAAGATGGGCTTTAAGTTTGCCGTACATAGCTTATGGTTTTAATTATTTCGGGTGGCTTGCACCACAATATTTTAAGCTCCAAAAGTACTAAAAACTGCTGATTTACACTTGACTCAAAACACATTTCGGCGACCTATTTACGAAAAATAGCGACCTTTGCACAAAATTTAAACGACATGCAGGTAGCAGCACTTGTTTCGGGCGGCGTTGACAGCAGCGTGACCATTCCTTTGCTTAAAGAAAAAGGCTATGATCCAGTGATTTTTTACATCAAAATTGGCATGGAAGACGATCCTTCGTTTTCCGATTGCCCTTCGGATGAAGACATTGAAATCACGACTTATATCGCCAAAAAATACGGCTGCAAAATGGAAATCGTTGATTTGCAGAAAAATTATTGGGAAACCGTAGTGGCATATACCATCGAAACGGTTAAAAAAGGACTCACACCCAATCCCGATGTGATGTGCAATAGGTTGATAAAGTTTGGGGCTTTTGAGGCTGGATACGGACATCAATTTGACAAGATTAGCACGGGACATTATGCACGCATTTTGGAAAAAGACGATAGTTTTTATTTAGGAACAGCTGTTGATCCAGTGAAAGACCAGACTTACTTTTTAGGTCGGATTACCTATCCACAGCTCAGCAAATTGATGTTTCCGATAGGCGATTTACCTAAAGCAGAAGTGCGGCGTATTGCAGAAGAAATGCGGCTTCCAAGCGCACATCGACCTGATAGTCAGGGAATTTGCTTTTTAGGAAAAATCAATTATAACGACTTTATCCGACGCTACGCGGGTGAGAAGGAAGGCCTGATTTTAGAATTGGAAACCGGCAAAAAGCTGGGCAAGCACAAAGGGTTTTGGTTTCATACTATTGGCCAACGCAAAGGCTTAGGACTGAGTGGAGGCCCTTGGTTTGTGGTGAAAAAGGATATCGACGCGAATATTATTTATGTGTCAAATGGCTACGATCCGGTAAGCCAATACCGCGATCGGATTGAGTTGGATGATGTGCAATTGTTGCATCCCGATTTTGTGCTGGAAAGTGAAATGCCTGTACGCTTTAAAATCCGCCACCAGCCGGAGTTTAATACCGGAAAAATGTTGCAAGATGATTTAGGATGGCACATTCAATCAGATAAAGCCATTTCTGGAGTGGCTCCTGGCCAATTTGGTGTTTTGTATCATCCAGAAAATCCCCATTGTTTAGGCAGTGGGATTATTTCGGAGCGATAGTTTACTAAAACGGCAAAAGCTGCCAAAAGGCAGCCTTTACCGATGATCCAGTTTTTCTATATAACACTAATAACCAAAAACTTCATCACATACTTCGGTAGGCAATTCAATGCCTACATAAGTATATTCTTCAGTAGTTACAACCACTTCTGTTTCATGCCATTGGTTGTCGTAGTAAACACCAACCATATAGGTTTCACCCACTTCAACACCCATAATTTCGGCATAACCATTTTCCATTGTTACTGGCATCCAGTTCCAACTATTTATTGCGCAATACCAAGCACTGAAGCTGGGTCTGATAATCACATTTGGCTCGCTGGCGCAATATGCTTCCACATCGATGGTAATTGTAGTTGTATTGCCGGGACTATAAACTAAATCAACTTGAATAGGACTGCTGGCGCATAAATCATTTATCAGCGTAGGCTGTGAGGAAGGCGCCACTGCGATAGTAGAATTACTTCCTTCGCCCCATACAATCTTTACGGGAATTCCGCTTGGGGCATAGCTTGTGTAAACAGGTTCGTCAGGACAAATCCAAAAATAGACATCCATCAGATAAGAATTATCGTCTTGCCTGTACATAGTACCTTGCATCAAAAAACAGCCTGTAATTGGACTGTCAGCCATAAATTGGAAAGCAGCGCCCTGATAGCAATAGTCGCCATAAAACCAATCGAAATTGTAATACGAAAGATGTGTAAGCGGGAAATCAGCAACAAGCTGACCGTTTACAAGCTGCATGGTAGTGCTGCCTTCTTCCTTCCACTCGCCAGTATTTTCGTCATAACTCCAAACCGGAACTTCATCCCCGGCGGCAACAGGGCTATTTGTTTCAGGATTATAGGTTTCAGGGCTCACTATGGCTTCCATTCTTACAGTTCCATTTTCAAAAGTAGCTGCGTGGCGGCCACTGGCATCCGTAATTTCTATAGCAACAAAGCCAGCCGAATAAAACATGCCGTCAGCAACACTTCCATCAGCTCTAGTAACAGTTGGCATCAACCCTCCAGGAAATGCTGCAAGTGCTTCATCATTGGTATTATCAAAATGGATCACATCAACATTTATGCTTCCACTAAGCGGATTGCCTCCCGAATCACGCATCACAATATCAGCCGGAATCTCAATTGTTGCTTTTCCTGAAGGAGTGCTCACTGTGGCGGGACTTTCAATACGTCCATTAATCGCAGAAGTTACGCCGGATTCTCTATTAACAGCAACGCCTTGCGGAGGATTGTCAAGCCGAACCATATTAATTCTGTATTGATTGCGTCCTTCTGAAACAACTGTAATTTTTTGGCTTGTAGATACATAACCCGTAAGCGCCGTTACCATAGTAAAAACTACAGGACTAGATTCAGAAGGCGTATAAGCCGCTTCTGGAATTAGCGCCAAACCAATTATCCCGCGTTGCGAACTATACTGATTGTCCTCATTTTGGACGCCTGTAATATCAATCACGCCATCCTTGTCGGGCCCGGTGATTTTTACATTTACAGAAACATCACCATTACGACCAATTAGCTCGCCTGTGGCCGCATCAAAAAACTGGACGTCAACAGTAGTTTCGATTAAATTGTAATCAATAATCAGTTTTACACCATCAGCAACGTTTTCGAGTTTATTGCATGAGCTGATAAAAATTAAGCCGAAAAGCAGCAAGCTACTTCCAATGAGTAATAAGGTATGTTTTATTTTCATGATTGTAATAAATTGGTTTGCATGTTATAATAAGCGGAACGAAAGTTGAAAATTTAGCATGGGATATATATTAAAGCCTGCCAAGTTATCCTCAAGCTGCTGCCTTTGCTCTTCTGAGCCCGTGGGCTCAAGCATTCCGGTAGCCTTTAATTCAACTTTCGGATTGCCGTGAAAGGCGGCACCTGCTTCAATAGCAAATGAAACGACACCGTTTTTTGACAGCGAACGTCCGATGCCAATGCCAGCATACGGCGTGAGTGAGCTGCCGGGTTTAATCTTAAAATCTAGTGCGCCAATCCTTTCAGGTTCTACTTCCAATGAGCCAATTGTCATTGATTTGGTGAAAAATCCGTCGAGGCCAATTTCATTCATATTGTATAAAATCCCACCACTAACAAAAAATATTCTAGCAATATGATAGTTTGCAAAAAGTGAGACGCTACTCAAATGGGCATCGGCACTGCCGTTTACTTCAATATTTTTATCATCGTGATGGTAGGTGTAATGCATAAAAGTGCCTCCCAACCTGAGATGAAATTTAGGAGAAATCGCTGCAATAGCCTCAATTCCGGGACCAAAAGTGCTCATTTTTATACCGACTCCAATTCCTAAGCGGCTTTCATCAATTGATTCTTCTGAAGTATATTCTACATCTTCATATAATTCTTGAGCAGACAAAAAATGAT
Organism: uncultured Lentimicrobiaceae bacterium; assembly: GCA_964578915.1. Classification (GTDB taxonomy): domain Bacteria; phylum Bacteroidota; class Bacteroidia; order Bacteroidales; family F082; genus UBA5536. The sequence goes on along the minus strand of CAZOEV010000188.1, from coordinate 1,909 downwards.
TCGATCCTAACAAAATCAAACCTGTTAAGAGGTAAGGAAGGAGCTTTTTCATACATGTAATTTTGGTTAGTGGCTATAATTACCCAACAAAGTTACAGTATATTGACAAACAAGTCAATACCCCCCAAAAAAAATTAATAAAATAATTTTGCGCCCAACTTTTGCGTTCGATGCAGCACTACAAACGGGCTAAAAACTTGTTTATTTAAAGTATTTATTTACTTTTATCCTAGCGAACAACGTATTTTTATGCTTAAAACACTAAATATTTTTGTAAAAATAGCCCTTTTTGCTACTGTTATAGCGTTTTGGTCTTGCGCACAGGATGCCAATAATGAGACCGCTTCTGTAAAAAAGGTAAAAAGGAGCAAGCCGACAAACTGCAGCAAATCATCAACCGCGGCAAGCTTATAGCACTCACTGATTACAATTCGGTAAACTACTATATCTATCGTGGCGAGCCAATGGGGTATCAATATGAAATGCTCCAGAAGTTTACCGAACACCTTGGCATTCAGCTGGAACTCCGCATTGAGGAAAACCTGGAAAAAGGGTTTAAACTGCTAAAAAAAGGCGATGTTGATGTGATTGCGATGGGTCTTACCGTTACCGGAAAACGCAAAACTCAGTTCGATTTTACTGATCCCATAATTATTACGAGACAAATATTGGTGCAACGCATGCCTGATGGCTGGCAAAGAATGGCCACACGCGATCAAATTGAGCGCAAACTGCTTCGCTCAAGTTTGGATTTGGCCGGAAAGACCATTCATGTTGAAGCTGGAAGCATTTTTAAAAAACGACTTGAAACGCTAATGGATGAAATTGCTGATACCATTTATATTATTGAAGATAAGCGTGAGGTAGAAGATTTGATTGCTGCTGTAGCCAGTGGCGAAATAGAGTATACTGTTGCAGATGAACATGTTGCTTTAATCAATGAACGTGTTTATCCGGACGTTGACACCAAAATGCCAATCAGTTTTCCACAAAAATTAGCCTGGGCTTTAAAAAAGGAAAAAGAAAATGCCCTTGTGGACGAGATAAACCTTTGGTTAGATAAATTCAATAACACATTAGAAGCCCGTGTGATCTATAATAAATATTTCAAAAACAGCCGCGTAAGGTATTTGGCAAAAAGCGAATACACCTCCTTTAACGCAGGACGTTTATCAACTTACGACGAGACGATTAAAGCGGTAGCAAAAGAAATAAACTGGGACTGGCGATTGCTGGCTTCGCTTATTTATCAGGAATCAGAGTTTAAGCCTGAAGCGGTGAGCTGGGCTGGTGCATACGGACTTATGCAGCTGATGCCCGTGGTGATGGAACAGTTTGGGATAGACTCAACAGCAAGCCCTGAAGAACAAATCCGCATTGGTGGCAAGTTTATTCAATACCTTGATCGGCAAATTCCGGCCAGCGTAACAGATTCTGTTGAACGGGTGAAATTTATTCTCGCTTCATATAATGCGGGTGTAGGTCATGTTTTGGATGCCCGACGCCTAGCCAAAAAATACAAGAAAAACCCTGATGTGTGGACCGACGAAACTGACTTCTTTATGCTAAACAAGTCAAAACCTGCTTTTTATCACGATTCTGTGGTGTATTATGGTTACGCGCGCGGCGAAGAAACTTTTGCTTTCGTAGAGCAAATAACCGATCGCTACGACCATTATCGAAATTTGATTGTGGAATAAGATTTAAAAATTCGAAATTCAAGGATTCAAGGCCCGCTGGTGCGGATTTACCTGCGCAGAGCTTGCCTGGTGCGGCAGACAGGCCTGCCGAAGTGCAATTCGTATCCGAAACATCCCCTTGTATGTCATAAAATCTGCCAATAAAACATATATGTCGGCTACATTTTATTTTGATGTGCTAGGCAAAGTACAAGCCCACTCTAAAGTAG
>CAZOEV010000187.1:0-5675 GCA_964578915.1 uncultured Lentimicrobiaceae bacterium | reverse complement strand
CAGCTTTTGAATCAATTAAAATAGAAGGTTTAAGCTGATCCGACCAATAGTCGTAATGCGTAACACGTCTCAACGAAGCTTCTACGCCACCGATTATTACAGGCACATCTGGAAAAAGCTCTTTTACAATTTTGCTATAAACCACTGCGGCATAGTCGGGTCTGAAACCGGAATCGCCACCGGGCGTATAAGCATCATTGCTGCGCAGGCGTTTGTTGGCGGTGTAATGGTTTACCATCGAATCCATATTGCCAGAAGTGATGCCGAAAAAAAGACGCGGCGCTCCGAGTTTTTTAAAATCGCGCAAATCATCCTGCCAGTTGGGCTGCGGAATGAGTGCTACTCTATAACCTTCCCTTTCGAGCAGCCTGCCAATAACGGCAGCGCCAAATGCGGGATGATCCACATAAGCATCGCCCGTAATCATAATAACATCCAGCTGTTCCCAGCCGCGGAGTTCAACTTCTTTTTTGGTTATCGGAAGCCATTGTTTGAGGTCGGTTTGCACTGACATAGATGAGGTTGTAAATTTAGTTTGGCAAAGGTAATCAAAAGGCAGAAATGTGCTGAAATTGTGTGAAATGTGAAGGTTTATTTTGGTGAAACTGGCTATTTAGAATTGTGTAAATTTTTATCAGGCTTTGACTTTCTGCTAACCAGATTTTAATGGCCTGTTAAAACTTGTACCAATTTGTTTTTTGGCTTTCGTGGATATCAGACAAATATCAAACGATTGCGTAGAAATCCGAAATTTGTTAAGTAATAGAAAATCAATAAATTAATAAAGTATTTTAACTGAATGTAATTGATTTATTAGCTGCTTAAATTATCTTTGAGCCAAATCAATCAGGTATGAGACAACTATTTACACTGCTATTTTTTATTAGTTTTTCAATTGCGAACACACTCAGTGCTGGGCAGGACAGCCTACGCGAATCACCAAAAATCTATATCGCTTTTTTGTGGCATATGCATCAACCTATTTATTATCCTTACGAAAATATTGTGGAAACACAACAAAGCGGGGTTTATAGTTTTTCGCTCTATGATGTGCATCTGAGCCGGACAGGTCCTTATACCGACTGGCCAAAAAATGCTGTTCAAAAGGGCATAAATGCGGGTATGTCGCATTTTGGAGCACAGGTGAGTTTTAGTGGTTCATTAGTTGAAAACCTAAATAACCTTGAGCAAGCTGGCGTGGGATTTTCAAATTGGAAAAATCATTGGAATACGATCAAAAACCAAACTACTGCACTAGGCAACCCACGCATTGATATGATTGGTTTTGGATATCACCATCCGCTGATGGGCTTGCTTCATTACAAAGATATTCGCAAGCAAATCCAGCAACATAAATCCACTTTTGCCACCTATTTCCCTGGTGCTTATTCCAAAGGAATGTTCCCGCCAGAAACGGCTTTTTCGCCTCGCATTATTCCAGCCTTGGTTGATGAAGGCATCGAATGGGTTTTGGTGGATAATTTGCATTTTGAACGGGCTGCCGCAAATGCGCCAACCGGCGATGCCAGTGCGGTACTTCGACCCAATCAAGCAGATATTCGCAATGCTGATCCGCAGGATTGGTTGCAGCTCAATGGTTTGTGGGCACCGCTGCCCGTTTCAACACAGTGGGCGCATCAACCGCATTATGTGCAACATACTAATCCCCAAACGGGAGAGGTTTCAAAAATTCTAGCTGTTCCCGCCTCTCGCTATCTCGGGCAAGAAGATGGCCGTGGAGGTTTTGGTGCGCTAAATTATGAGCATGTTATGAGTCAGTTTGAAGCCTCGAATACTGATCCCGATCATCCCATTTTGATTGTTTTGCATCATGATGGGGATAATTTTGGCGGCGGAAGTGAATCCTATTATAACAATAATTTTCAAAGTTTTGTTAATTGGTTGTCGTCTAATGATGATCGCTTTGAGTGCACCACAATTCAAGATTACCTGACACGTTTTCCTGTTTCGGAATCGGATGTTATTCATATTCAAGATGGCAGCTGGCTCGGCGCTGATGGGGGCGATCCAGAGTTTAAGAAATGGAATGGCGATCCTGGAAGCTATCCCGGGGCAATTGGCCAGTACAGCCCAGATAGAAATAGCTGGGGAATTATTACTGCGGCCCAAAATATCATTCACACCGCTGATCAGATTGATCCAAATAATAGCGGCACGTTGCAGGGCTGGAAATATTTTTTAAACGGTCAGGCCAGTGATTATTGGTATTGGGATGGAACCGAAATCTGGGATTCTAATCCTGTGCGTGCTGCCAATCAGGCCATAAATAATGCCTTGAGTGTTGCGCAAAACGGAACCGATCTTACTCCGCCAGCTGTTTATCTTCCGCAGCGCGAACCCTATAACCCAGGGGCTGTGGAATGGGATGGTGCTGGTGTTATGCCATCCGATTTTAAGGTTTGGACGTATGTTTTCGACCTGAACGGCTTGCAATCGGTGCAGCTCAAATACAGACTGAGCGCAGGCGACCAGATAGTGCAGGATAATCTCACGTTTGCCGGTGGAGCGGCGGTTGAGGCTTGGCAAATTCTGCCGATGGAAGGCGTAAATATTCCTTCTGTAACGGATCCGCTGCCGCTTTTTAAGGCGCAGGAGTTTTCTGCTGAAATTGTTGGACTGGAGTCGGTGCTGGTTGATTATTATGTGGAAGCCATTGATCAGTTGGGCAATATTGTGAAATCACCTATTCAGCATGTGTGGGTTGGCGATGGCAGCGGAGGTGGATCATCAGCGGTGAGCTGGATGCCGGAGCAACCAAATTTGCATGAAACTATTACCATCACAGCCACCCATGCCAATGCGCTGTCGAAATTGCATTGGGGCGTAAACGACTGGCAGGAGCCAATTCCAGCTTATTGGCCAGAGGGCACTGTTGCTCACGAAGGAAGTAATGCGGTGCAAACCCCTCCCAGTGGGCAAAATGACGAAGGCCATTTCTATTGGAATATTGGTCCTTTCAATGAGGCAGCACAAGTGGTTGATCAGCTTGCCTTTGTGTTGAAAATCACTGATTCGCAATGGGACAATAACAATGGCAATGATTATTTTATTACCATTAATAATAATCCCGATGCAAATCCAGTGAGTGGTAATACAGCAATCAATTTAACGGTGAATGAAACGTACAACTTTAGCCTGCCTGATATTTCTTACCAAAGCCCCTCTGGAAGTCCTTTTGCTGCTATCCAACTGATAAGTTTACCAGCGCAGGGAAATCTTTTATTTAACGGCCAAACTGCTGAAACTTTAACAGATTATACGGCGCTTTCGTTGCTGACTTACAGCCCGGTAAGTGGCGAACAGGGAACGCCTTATGCTGAATTTCAGTTCAAGGTAAAGGATCAAAATGGCTTATATTCGTCTGCATCTTATCTGCTCTCAATTTATGTGCTATCGGCTCAGCCGACGGGCATGAACAATTCAATTTCGTTGCTTTTAAATCAAGACTGGATTTTTAGCGAAAGCAATTTTCCTTTTAATTCAGCTGTAGGCAACTCTTTTGGCGGAATACGACTTGTGGATTTGCCTGATGCCGGAACTTTAACCTTGTCGGGAAATGAGGTAAGCAGTGATGAGCTTATCACAGAGGTAGAAAACTTAATTTTTACGCCAGAAATGCAACAAACCGGAACACCTTACGCCAGTTTTACATACCGTTTGATTGATGACCAAGAATTGGAAAGTGAGGAGGCATATACGCTTTCAATTAATGTTTTGAATGATTTTCCGCTGGGCATAAGCTGGTTTCCAGAACAGCCTTCTATCAATGACGTAGTAACAATTGTGGTGAATCAGGATGAGGCTATGAATTTGAATTCCAGGCTGCATTGGGGAGTGAATGGCTGGGCACAGCCGAATGAGACCTATTGGCCAACAGGAACTGCTTCGTGGAATGATGGCATGGCGGTTCAAAGTCCGCTGCTACAAAGTGAGCAGGCTTGGACAATCCAACTCGGGCCTTTTAATCAGATCGATCAAAGCGTTGATCAGCTGGATTTCGTGCTGTATTATGGTGACGAAAATTGGAATAACAACAACGGTCAGGACTGGAAAATTACGATTACAGATTACACTTCAATTCACGAAACCGAAGAGCAGACAAAACTTACGGTTTTTCCAAATCCAGCTGTGAATGAAGTGTTTATCAGCTTGCCGCAAGCAGAAACAACTGATTTTGATATCAGCCTGCGCAACATGCAAGGGCAGGTTTTGCTCAAATCAAAGCTTAAAGCCGGTGAAGTTATTGTGCTAAAGCGCAACCGACTTCCAGCAGGGCTTTATGTATTGGTAGCCAAAAACCAAAAAAAGATTTATACCTCAAAGCTGCTTTTTAGGTAAGATTTTGAATTGGGTTTTATGGTTGTTTAGTGTTTGAAAAATCTTTCCAAGCGATTGGGTATTTATAAGCTAGCTATTTATCGGCATTGCGAGAGTAAAATCGATATTTTGCTTAGCCTTTTGGACTACTTTACAAACAATACTTCTGGCATATATAAAGACGAACAGCACCAAGATTTACCGGCCATAGAGCGACTTAAAAATGTTTTCAACAAACATTTTCAGACTTTTGAAAGTAGGCCAGCTCTTGTTGCGGTAATTTTTTTAGAAGAAATTTTTCGAAATGAATTGGTTTTGAGTAACAAAGTAAAACTGATTATGGAGTGCAATGCCGCTTCTATCACGGCTATTCTTGACGAAAGCAAGCGCAAAGGAGAGATAAAGCCGGCGATAGATACCCAACAACTTGCAACAATTTTTATGGGTTCGTTGCGACTTTTGGTAAAACGCTGGCAAATGTGTAATTTTGAATTTGATCTGAAAAAAGAGGGTGATGCCCTTTTTGAGACATTAAATCAATTAGTAAACTTTAAATCGTAGAATTATGGCAATTAAAAAAGTATGGCTCGATGAGTCTGATGACGAATGCACAAGCTGTGGCCTGTGCGAAGGCATAGCACCGGAAGTGTTTGAAATTCCGGACAAAATGGTTGTAAAAGAGGGTGTTGACTTTAGCGAATACGAGGATGAAATTCGTGATGCTGCTGACAGCTGCCCTACCGAAGTAATTAAGTTTGAGGAGTAATTAAAACAGAAAACATGAAAATAGTCCATTGGAAAAATGAGCCTATCAAGGAAACGCCACACAAGGTGGATGTGCGTGCTTTGTATGACAAAACTGATGCCCAAGTAATGCACATCACGCTGCAAGCTGGCGAACAATTGAAACCGCATATCACACCGGTGGACGTGTTTTTCTTTGTTATTGAAGGAACGCCGAGCGTGCAGGTAGGCGATGAAATTGTGCAGGTGGAAGAAAATAGCCTGATCGAAAGTCCAAAAGGCATCATTCATTGCTTGCTGAACAAAAGCGATAAACCGGCACGGATTTTAGTCGTGAAAACGCCTAAACCTAATGCCTCGGCGCGTGTGCTTTAAACTTTAAATGATGAAAAAAGGGAGGTTTTGCCTCCCTTTTATTATTTTCACTGTAAGCGGTAATTTGTCCAAGGTTTCGTTTTAAGTCTCACTAGAAATTAAAGGAAACGAAAGCATAGATTTGAATCTAACTACTGAGTTTTCTTTTTCGGTATTTTAAAATACAAGGAAACAAAAATGCGAATGCCAGTCCAGTTTGTTTTGGCTTTTCTATATGA
>CAZOEV010000186.1:0-5677 GCA_964578915.1 uncultured Lentimicrobiaceae bacterium | reverse complement strand
AGCCGCATGAGATCAATTTTTATTCGGTTGGCGATATGCGTATGCGTCCTCAAACTTTTGGTCAGGTTATCCAACTGCAAAGTGGCGAGCCTTTTAGCATGAAAAACCTTAAGCAAACCTATCGTGGACTGGGGAGTTTTAGGATTTTTTCGACTACAACGATTGAATTTACAGACTTTGTAAGACAAGACACGAATTTTCTGGATGCCAAAATTGAGTTGCAGCGTAACAAGGTTCATGCCTATGATGTGGAGATTGAAGGGACGAATTCTGCAGGAGATTTGGGGATAAGAGGAAGCTTGGTTTATTCTAATAAAAACTTGTTTAGAGGGGCAGAGTTATTTCGACTCAGTATTAAGGGAGGTGTTGAGGCACAGCGCATTGTTCCACTTGCTGGGGAAGAAGCAACTTTTACGGAAGCACTATTTAATACGAGCGAGTTTGGTGTGAATGCAAACCTCGTTGTGCCACGCTTTTTGAGTCCTGTGAAGCTTAGAAGATTCGTATTCGAGTATCAGCCCAAAACAAGTTTTAACCTGGGCTACAGCACTCAAAATAGGGCCAATTATGAACGACAAATCCTTCAAACTAACATTGGCTATGACTGGATGACAAGCAACACAATTCAGCATATTTTAACGCCTATCAACCTCAATAGTGTAAAAGTAAATCCGTCTGCAGCTTTTCAGAGAGTCCTTGATCAGGAGACTAATCAAAGAATTAAAGATCAGTACTCTAATCACCTTATATTTGGAATTAAATACAGCTTTGTTTTTAATAACCAGAACATTAATAAGATAAAGAACTTTAGCTATTTCAGAGCAAATTTTGAATCATCTGGCAACTTTATTTCTTTATTCAATCGTACTCCTTTGATCAAATATGATGAAGATTTTGGTGAGCTGTTTGGAATTCGCTATGCGCAGTTTGTGCGATTTGATTTTGATTTTCGTCAATATTTTTTGCTTTCAGAAAATAACCGATTGGTATTTAGGGCTTTAATCGGATTTGGTTTACCTTACGGAAATTCTATTGATATGCCTTTTGAGCGTAGTTTTTATGGTGGTGGCGCCAATGGAATGCGTGGGTGGGTTTTTAGAGAATTAGGTCCTGGCGGTTATAGCGGTGAAGGCAATGTAGAACGTATTGGCGATATTCAGTTGGAGACCAGTTTTGAGTACAGATTCCCTATTTCAGGCTTTCTAAAAGGTGCTATTTTTAGTGATATCGGCAATATCTGGACTATCAATGAAAATTCATATTTGCCTGATGGTAAATTTGAAATAAAAGATTTTTACAAACAATTAGCCATGGATGCTGGCTTTGGGTTTCGCTTCGATTTTTCCTTCTTTATATTCAGGCTTGATGCCGCCATACCGCTCAGAGATCCCGCCAAAAGGCCTGAGGCACGTTGGGTTGTTGGCCAGTCACAAATAAAAGATATCATCTGGAATTTTGGTATCGGTTATCCATTTTAATATGGAAAGAGGAGCGCTATATCAGCTCTTATTAAAACGCTTTGCATTGGCGCCTACAAGCGGACAAAGCACGGTGATGCAGCACTTGGCAGCTTTTATTTTGTCAGCCAAACAGCAACCAGTTTACCTTTTGAAAGGTTATGCTGGAACGGGAAAAACTACACTGGTAACAACACTTGTCAAGGTTTTACCCGAGATTGGACACCAATATGTATTGTTGGCGCCAACCGGTCGGGCAGCCAAGGTGCTCAATCAATATACGGGCAAAACTGCTTCAACTATTCACCGAAGACTTTATCAGCGTGCAGCAATGGCTGATGGCAGCATAAAAGTAGCGCGAAAAACCAATAAGCAGAAACGCACCGTTTTTATTGTGGATGAGGCTTCCATGATAAGCGATAGCACACAAACGGGCGCTTTTGGCACACAAAACAGCCTACTCGATGATTTGATGGAGTTTGTTTTTGAAGGTGAATCCTGCCGCCTGCTGCTTATTGGCGACCAGGCTCAGCTGCCGCCAGTCGGCCTGGAAAATAGCCCGGCACTTGATTTTGCCATGCTGAAGGCCGCTTATGCCATCACAACAGCGCAGTTTGAACTTACAGAAGTAATGCGGCAATCGTTGGAATCAGGTATTTTGTTGAATGCTACACTTTTACGTGAACGGATGCACCAACAAGTGTATGATTTTCCGCTTTTCCGCTTGCAAGCCTTTACCGATATTATGGTGGTAGAACCAGACCGCTTTGAAGAATTGCTTCAGGATGCTTTTGGAGGCCGCGATCATACGGAGGCGGCTATTATTTGCCGGTCAAATAAGCGTGCCAATAACTTCAACAGGGAAGTGAGATTTCGTATTCTGGGGATGGAGGACGAGCTATCAGCAGGCGATTTGCTTATGATCGTAAAGAATAATTATTTCTGGATGGAGGAAAAAGAGCAGGGTGGATTTATTGCCAATGGCGATATTGCTGAGGTACATCGCATTCACCATGTGGAAGAAATGTACGGTCTGCATTTTGCCGAAGCAGAAATTAGTCTGGTTGATTATCCGGATAATCCCGCATTAACCGTAAAACTGATGCTCGATACGCTGATGGCCGAAAGCCCAGCCCTTCCAGAAGATGCTTACCAGCAGTTTGCAGCTGCCGTGGAGGAGGATTATCTGCACATCCCATCGCGCCGCCAGCGCTATGCCGAGATGAAAACAAATCCTTACTTCAACGCCCTTCAAGTGAAATTTGCCTATGCGCTTACCTGCCATAAAACACAAGGCGGGCAATGGCCTAAAATTTTTGTTGATGCTGGTTTCTTGAATGTCAAAGACGAAGCGGATCACAACGATTTCAGATGGCTTTATACGGCATTCACACGCGCAACATCTAAGCTATATCTGGTTAATTTTCCGGAGAAAACCATAGAAGATTAGGGAAATTTTTACACGAAAAAACCCCAAAGGTTTTTGGAACCTTTGGGGTTTATGTATTTTTTAAAAATCTATCTATTTTTTGCCGTCATGCTACCCAAATCGAAAGTGAGCGCAAAACGCAAGGTATTTTGTAGGGGATTATTTCTTGAATCAATAGGGATAAGATACGAGAAGTCAAGTCCGAAAACATTGTAGCGCAAGCCAGCACCAAGTGTGAAAAATTTGCGATTTCCTTTTGATTTGTCTTCATAAAAGAAACCACCACGCAAAGCAAATACTTTGTTGTACCAGTATTCGGTGCCAACTGCAATACTCAATTCGCGCATTTCTTCGCCAAAACCATCAGGTGCATCGTAAAAAGACTGAATCATTCCACCAACAACAGAGACATCATCGTCCATTCCGGCAAAAATTTCATATTTGTCTGTGCCTTCAATTGGAATAGGGTTTCCTGAGCTGTCTCTTTTATAAATAGGTGGGGTAGGAACCAGCAACTTATTGATATCTATTGAAAAGGCCAAACTATTGTAGTCATCCAGTTCAAGCGTTAGGGTGGGCCCGAAACGTAAGTTTGTAGGAATGAAATCCTTTTTTATGCTGGCTTCACTATAACCCAACTTAGTACCAATATTTGAAATATTCACACCCCAGGCAAACTTGGCGTCAATATCTTTAAACCAAGTAACATCGTCTTCCCAATAAACAGCAACATCAGCTGCTACTGAGGTTCCGGCCGAGGTTTCAGCACCTTGAACAAATTGGCCTTGGGTTAAGTTGGAATAAATAAAACGTCCGGCAACAGCACCAGATAATTTGTCGGTAAGTTTACGAGAGTAGGTTGCGTCAATGGCCCATTCGTTTGGACTGTATGTTCCTTGCGGATTTCCTTCGTTATCTGTAAATTGAATATCGCCCAAGCTAAAATAGCGCAAGGTAGCAGCCACAGCCGACATATTATCAATACGCTTGTGAAAAGCTAGATAGGCCAGATTCATGTCGGGAACCAGATTGCGCAGCCACGGGCTGTAAGCCAATCCCACACTCATATCTTTATCTAATACGGCATATTTGGCCGGATTCCAATGCATTGAATAAACATCAGGACTAGTAGAAACACCGGCATCGCCCATTGCTCCGGCACGTGCATCAGGAGCTATAATTAAAAACGGAACAGCCGTGGTAATTACATTTAAATTTCCACCAGCGAGGTTGTTGTAGTTGAAATCTTGTCCTTGCGATTGCAGTCCAACAATAATTAGCGTGGCGAGAAACAGAATTTTGATCTTCATAAATTTTTGAGTGAGGTTATCAAATTGATGTGCAAAAGTAACGATTAATTGTATTTAATATTGTTGTGGTATAGCTTACTAATTTCCCGAACGTACCATAAGTTGGTTTACACTATGCTGAATCCCCTGTTCATCAGTGAGTAAAATGCGGTAAACATAAGTTCCTGTTGGAATAATTTGGCCCGAAGCATCTTTGCCATCCCACAAAATAGGTTCTGAGCGATTGCCTTGCGTGCCTGTTTTTCCAGATAGAATCACTAATGGCCGTCCGTCAAGCGCATAAATGGTGAGTTCGTAATCAAAAATTGCTTGCGGCTTATTGTGATCAAAAATAAAAGCTGTTGAAGTGCTAAACGGATTTGGATAATTGAACACCCGATGCAGCGTAAGGCTGGCTTTGCTGTCGATCACAAAAGTAATAGCTGAAGTAGAGGAATTATTATGCAGATCCCAGGCTTTTAGCATGAGCTGGTATGTGCCGTCTTCCAGTTGATTGAGTGGAAAATGAATTGTGCCAGCACCAAAATTATCCGTTTCGGGCTCGAAGTGTGAGTTTAAAATAACACTGTTATTGTCAGGCGAAATAAATTCTAAAACAATATCGCGTCCAATACTATTTCCTAGGTGATGAATGCCTTGCGGATCATTCAGCTCTACTAATAAAATGTTGTTAGAAGGCACAATATCACCGTTTTTAAAGGTCTTGTCATTGATGTATAGCTCAATTTCAGGGCCTTGTGTATCCGGTGTTATAGCTGGATTTGTGCCGCCAATTTCAAATAAATCAAAATAGCCACTGGCATCATCAAAGTTTACGGTGTCGACGGCATAATAGCTCAATTTAGCTTTTCCGTATTGATAAGCGATATCGCGTGGCAGCTGAAACCTGAAACTAAACTTGCCATTTATTACGCTAACTTTTCCTGAATAAAGCAGTTTTTCATAGTAGTTGAAATCTGCCTGCTGGCTCTTGGGATCATTTCCTAAGGTAGAAAATTTGGTTTTCTTATCAAATAACTTGGGATACAAATAGCCATTAAAATCGCTGATCAAATTGTTATTGGCATCATGTATTTCGCCTTCTATCAGCACTTCGTCCATTGCATGAAGAACAATTTCTCTTGAGCTTATTTCAAGCTCATTTACTTTATTAGTGACTATTTTCCCTTCCGGATAAACCAGCTTGAGTGCCGGATCACCTAGCAGTACAAAATTATAAACACTGCTGCTTGTGGGGTTTTTACTTAGCCTGAGAATATCGCCCAAACGCTTGAAATTGGCGTCACGTTGGTCGAACATTGCGGCATAAACTTTTTTATTAAGGGCAAAATTGGAGTGCGCAAAAGCCAAACGTGTAGTAGTCATCAGTCCAATGCCGCCTCCTTTTGAAGTGAGTAACAGTTGTTCGCCCGCCGACACAAAACCCGGATTATCAAAACGACTAAATTCGCAGGTGGCGGTAATGAAAAACGGCATATTGT
>CAZOEV010000185.1:0-5689 GCA_964578915.1 uncultured Lentimicrobiaceae bacterium | reverse complement strand
GGGCGTTTTGGGCACTGGCCGCGAAGCACTCACTACAACTTCATCTTGCAAAAATGTTGCGGGTTGCATCACAATTTGCAAGTTTCTATCTTGTGAAAGCTCAAACCCTTTCACCTGATTTTCGAAGCCTAAAAAGGAAGTTGAAAGATCGTATTTTCCAGGCTTCAAGTTTTTAAACTCAAAGCTACCATCAGCATCAGTAACCTGATGGTAAGCGTTTTGGACTATAGTAACATGGGCGCCGGCAAGTGCATCGCCATCATCGGCCGAGATAATTTTTCCGCTAATAGAATACTGCGCTGCCAAGCTCCACGGCAAAAAAATGAGCACTAAAAGAAAGATTTTTTTGTTAAACATAACTCATTGATTTAAGTGTAAACATTTAAATCAATAGAGGAAAATGAGATGCTTTTGTTCCCTACGTCGGCATTATCCGTTCAGGTTCAAAGGGTTTGATCTCAGCCTGTATTTCATCCCGCTATTGCGGGCAAAGGCACCCCTATTGGTATTATCGCTGCAAAAGTAAGCAATTTTAGACTCCGGCTCAATGCCTAAAGTGAATAATCCATTAAAAACGACTTAGCTCCTGAATTTCTGCCAATTTAAAATGAGATTTGTCTTTTTTCGCATCAAAACTAAAACAAAGCGTGAAAGTGCTTCCCAAAATCGTGCAGAAATGGTTTATAAAATTATCTTTGTGAAGCAAAAACTAATTCACATGCGCATTCTCATTCTCAACGGACCCAATTTGAATCTTACCGGCACCCGCGAAACGGAAATATACGGGCATCAGACTTTCGACAGTTTTATCGAGCAGCTGTTTAAGCTTTTCCCGAAAGCCGAAATCACCTATAAACAAAGCAATATAGAAGGTGAGCTAATTAACATATTACAAGCAACTGACCATGAATTTGATGGGATTGTATTTAATCCGGCGGCTTATAGCCACACTTCAATTGCACTTGCTGACACGATTAGATCACTAAAAATTCCGGTAATTGAAGTACATCTCAGCAATATTTTTGCGCGGGAAAACTACCGTAAAAAATCTTTTACAGCAGAAGTGTCAAAAGCCTCCCTTAGTGGTTTTGGCATGGACGGATACCGCATGGCTGTTGATTATTTGCTTAGGAAAAGTCTTTAGGATTAAGGCTTGTAAAGCGTTTCTTTTTTAATAAGAAATGTTCAAAAACAATGTTTTTCTGATAAACCCTGCTAACCGTATGCGGATGAATAGTTGAACGCTTTTTGCTCAGTTGTGGTAGTTTTCTATAAAAATGAAGATGGGCACGCATCACTGCAAAAAAATCGGCAATACCAGCCTGAAACAAGAATTTGAAGCTGGCCACACCATCCAAAATTAGTCGCAAAAATATCACCTTAAACAACTGATCTTGAGGCAAATTCTTATATAACAAGGAAAGATTGTTTCTAAAGTTTAGGTAAGTTTTGCGCGAAGATTTCTTTGGCAATGTGCCACCACCAATATGATATACTGTTGATTTTCCGGTATATAATATTTTAAAGCCCTGATTTTTCATCCGCCAGCAAAAATCTATCTCTTCCATGTGTGCAAAGAAACTATCATCAAGGCCACCGTGCTGGTGATATAAATTGGCCCTAACGAACATACAGGCGCCACTGGCCCAAAATACTTCTAAGTCGTCATCGTATTGCCCAAGGTCTTCTTCCAGATGCAAAAATAAACGACCACGGCAAAAAGGATAGCCAAATTTGTCAATAAATCCTCCTCCAGCACCAGCATATTCAAAAAGTTCGGGTTGTTCGAGCGATCTAATTTTTGGTTGACAAGCGGCGACCAATGGGTCTTTTTCCATCAAGTCAATCACCGGTTTAATCCAATTCGGCGTAACTTCAATATCAGAATTTAACAACACATAATAATCTGCTTCAACCTGTTTTAATGCCAGATTGTAACCAGTAGAAAAACCCTGATTTTTAGCATTTTGAATCAGCCTTATTTCAGGATAATTATTTTTTAAAAAGCTAACAGAGTCATCCGTTGAAGCATTGTCTGCCACTATAATATCAGCTTCATCCTGGCTATGTGCAATCACGCTGGGCAAAAAGCGTTCCAGAAAACGCCTTCCATTGAAGTTTAAGATTACAACAGCAACTTTAGGCATGGCTTTCGGGTTTGTTTCGTTGATGTTTCCAACGTCGATGAGACCAAAGCCAGTTGGAAGGATTTCTAACTATTGTTTGCTCCAATAATCTGGCATAAGTTTCTATAATATAATTTGTTGACTCCGTTTTAGGATCAAGACTTATTGGACTTAACACCACTTTATAGACGCCTCTTTTCACTTTAATATTCTCAACAAAAACAACGGCATAATCCAGCGCCTTAGCCATTTTTTCAAGACCGGTAAAAAATGCCGTATCCTGATTTAGAAAATTGGTC
The DNA here is from genome assembly GCA_964578915.1 of uncultured Lentimicrobiaceae bacterium. Lineage (GTDB taxonomy): Bacteria > Bacteroidota > Bacteroidia > Bacteroidales > F082 > UBA5536. Next base: position 3,264 of record CAZOEV010000185.1, on the reverse strand, counting down.
CAATAATCCTGCTCTGTGCCAGATGGACTTTGATCAGCTGCAATTACTACCGCATTGATCTGTTCATTTGATTGCTTCAAAGACCGATAAGCGCCACGCGATTCTATCATCTGCACCGGACCAATTGCCATACGCAGTGATTTAATAAAATCGTCAAAATACGGATTAGAAAGCCGCTTATAAATGGCAAAAGGTTTGTGTTTCATAAAAAGATAAAAGGCCATTCCAAACCACTCCCAATTGCCACAATGGCCTAAAGCCAAAAAAACACTTTTGCCTTCATTATGCAGCTTATCAAGTATTTCCGGGTTTTCGATCGTAATCCTTTTTTGCATTTCCTTTTCAGAGACTTGTGTCATTTTCACATATTCTGCCATCAAATCAGCAAAGTGATGAAAAAACTCCTTTTCTATCTGCTTGCGTTCGCTAGCTGTTTTCTCAGGAAAACTCGTTTGTAAATTCTGTCTCACAACGTTTTGCCGATAACGAATGATATAATAAATGATAAAATAGAAAAAATCGGCGAGTAGGTAAAGTACTCGCATAGGCAATAAACCCAGCAGATTAGCTATTGAACGAACAAGGAGAAAACCAAATTTTTTCATACCGGTAAGTTGCGCCAAAGGCTCGCAAAATGAGAGGCAAAGATAAGTTCATTTTCTGAGAAACAAAAAACAGGAAGCCATAACGACAACAAACTGAAACAGTGCTCATTATACCCTAAAAGGGTTTTAACGCGGCTGATTATAGTAATCTGTGGCCCTATTTCCCCAAGCGTCGGGTGGTGCTGTTTGATCAATACTACTGGGATCCCAGGTGCGTTTATAGATATCAAGTTGCCACCGGTAATTCGCCAATTCGCCTTGAGCATCAGAGTGAATTAGCACAAAATCATTGGTAACCATATCTTTAGTAGCAAACACAAAACGCTTATTTCGTTGATTTCCTAAGGTATAATACTGCCAGATTTCGTAAGGATAGGCGCCTGGCTCATTGTAACTTTCCGTAATATGATTTGGTGGCCCATATTTAAGGTAAACGCGTCCACGATCAGTGGCATAGCCTTTTTTTGTCGGCGTTTCATAAGATGAATTCACTTTTCTAACTTCATAATGGTACTGCATCCAAGTAGCTTCCGGATCCCCATAATTTCGTGTAAGCCAAAAATTATAGAAAAAGCGTTTCATCATGGTATAATTATTTGTCTTCACCAGATTAAACATATAATCGCGCTCGGCCTCACTCGAAATGGGCTCCAGTGATTTTAGAAAGTCAACCAATGTATCGCCATCAGCAATTTTATCAGCAAAAGTATTGGTGATATTCATATTTGTCAAATCATTCATCTTCAGTTGATGCTGGGGATTTGAACGTCTGAAAAACACCTTATTGTCAGTAACTATTTTATTCTCACGATCACGGATTTCTACAACCAAACTATAATTTCCCGAAGGCAACTCGCTGATATCCATTGTGTTTAAAATCACATTTACTGCCTTGGCATCTAATCTTTTACGAAACAAAAACTGATCCATCTGCAAGCCACTTTCGTAAGACTCAATATAATAGGTGAGCAAAAACTTACCGTCATCTCCAAACTGTTTCGCAGTGTGATAGGCTTCGGCATAAAAAGAAAGCTGTTTCATCGATTCGGGATAAAACGCATAGACCATTGGAAAGAGGTCAAAGCCATTTTTAGACAAAATAGATGTTTTATCTGATTTTTCGTAACGCTCAACTAACTGAATTCCAGAGAGTGAAATTTCGTCAATGGGATAATCAATCACAATCGATTCTACTGACATAAACGGTGGTTCGCTGTCGTTATGGAGGTCAGCAATTGACAATTCAAACTCGTATTCGCCATTAGGTAATGAAAACCGCTGCTGATCGATAAATCCAAAATCAATATTGGATGTATCATTAACCACCTGACTGTTAAGCGCATACTTAGCATAATCAACGATGGAATCACCCTGCTTAAAAATCATCATGATTTCAAGACTTGCCTTAAAACTTCCCGCTTCAATTTCCTTGAAATAAACGCTACTGCCATCTACGGCGAGGTAAGTTTCGATATAAGGTTCGCCATCGGGTGCGTTAAAAGTAGCATAAGATAAATAAGCTCTCATGCTTTTTGGGGCTGCCTCGACGGCAAAACCAGTAAATAAAAATAAACTCAGAAAAATAAATATTCTATTCATATTCAGCTTATTAGTCAGTGGATAATGAATTATTTCAGCGCAATTGGTAGCATATAAGCAAGGACAAAGATAATATCAATCGCTAATTAATCAAGCCAAAGCCAGTCAACGGTAAAAAAGCACCAGTTACTGGCTTTGTGCGACTTAGAATATATTACTATCAAATAACAATAGAAAGTCGGAAAAAATCCCGCAAAGTATTTTGCAGAACAGTTTTTTTTATACTTTTGCAGCGGAGAAATGGCAGAGCGGTTGAATGCGGCGGTCTTGAAAACCGTTGAGGTGCAAGCCTCCGGGGGTTCGAATCCCTCTTTCTCCGCTGATATTAAAAATGCTCGCATTAGCGGGCATTTTTTTTTGATGGTAAGGCGTTTTAAACTCCAAAAATCAGTCAGTCCTAAAATGTCTTGATTTTTATAATCTCCAGCAGCTTTATATTAAAAATTTGAAATTAAACCACTTCGGCCACCACAAAAGTGCTTCCACCAACAAATACAATATCTTTGGCACCAGCTATTTCGCGTGCATGACGGTAGGCATCCGTTACGCTGCGGTAAATCTCTCCTCTTAGGCCAAACTTAAAAGCCTGTTCAGACAGCAATTCTGCCTCAAGTCCTCGCGGAATATCAGGCTTACAGAAATAATAAATTGCACTCGAGGGCAAAAGTTGCAGCATACCATCGAGAATTTTGTCGTTTACCACACCTAGCACTATATGCAATTCCTTATGAGGCAGCTGACTAAGCTGCATCATATTCTGTCGTATTCCGGCTTCATTATGCCCTGTGTCGGCCACACAAAGCGGCATACGACCAAGCACCTGCCAGCGGCCTTTGAGTCCGGTAAGCTGCGCTACACTCTCCATACCATGCCACAAATTCCGTTCAGTCCAAGGAAAAATAGATTTCACTTGATCAAGTGCGCAAATAGCAGTAGTCAGATTCATTTGCTGATAAAACCCTAGCAACGACAACTCCAAGGCTTCATAATACATTTCACTATTTTTCCAAATATCAAATTGCTGATACATAACCGTTTCCTGATGAATTCTTTTGGCATC